>JBAVPP010000282.1:0-2261 GCA_049693175.1 Gallionella sp.
GGCTTGGGTTGCAAGGCGGTAGTGATACTCGGCGGCGAGGGCAAAGGACAGGATTTTTCTCCCTTGCATGACGCGGTGAAACAACATGCGCGTGCGGCGGTATTGATAGGACGCGATGCGGAATTGATAGCGGATGCGCTGCATGAATGTGGCGTGAAAATTGTCTCGGCTAGCGACATGAACGATGCTGTGCAACAAGCTAGCGCATTGGCAACAGCGGGTGATGCGGTGTTGTTGTCACCCGCGTGCGCCAGCTTCGATATGTTCCGTAACTACGAACATCGCGCGCAAGTTTTTATCGCGGCAGTTAAAGAATTGCAAACGGAGGGCGTATGGTCTCGATGATCAAAACGCGCACCCGTCCGCCGCAAGCGCAATTCGACGAATTGCTAATTTGGACGTTCATCGCACTGTTGGCAATCGGCTTGGTGATGGTTTATTCCGCCTCTATCGCCACCGCCGAAGCGGGCAAATTTACCGGTTTCCAGCCCGCTTATTATTTGATGCGTCACGGTGTGTTTATCGCCGTCGGTGTGATTGCCGGCGTGTTGGCTTTTCAAGTGCCGGTGCAAATTTGGCAGAGCTACGCGATGCCGCTATTTTTGATTGGCGGGGTGCTGTTGCTGCTGGTGTTGATTCCGCACATCGGGCGCGAAGTCAATGGCAGTCGTCGCTGGCTGTCGTTGTTCGTGGTGAATTTGCAACCATCCGAGCTGATGAAATTATTTGCCGTGTTGTACGCGGCGGATTTCACCGTGCGTAAGGGCAATGTGGGGCACAAATTTACCAAGGCATTTTTGCCGATGTTCGCGGTGATGGCGGTGGTCGGCAGTCTGTTGTTGCTCGAACCCGACATGGGCGCGTTCGTGGTGATTTTCTCCATTGCGTTTTGCACTTTGTGGCTGGGCGGCTTCAATCTCAAAGTGTTTATTCTGCTGTTGTTCGCCTTACCGGTTGCCTTCGCCGCGCTGATTATTTCCTCGCCCTATCGTATGCAGCGTGTGGTCGGTTTTATGGATCCCTGGCTGGATGAATATGGCAAAGGTTATCAACTTAGCCACGCATTGATTGCCTTTGGACGCGGCGAATGGTTGGGGGTGGGACTGGGTGCGAGCGTGGAAAAATTATTTTATTTGCCGGAAGCGCACACCGATTTTTTGATGGCGGTCATCGCCGAAGAACTGGGCTTGGCTGGCGTGGTATGTGTGCTGATTTTGTTTGGTTTGGTGGTAATACGCGCTTTTCAGATTGGTCGTCATGCCGCGTTTTTGGAACACAATTTTTCCGCGCTGGTCGCGCAAGGCATAGGCGTGTGGATAGGCGTGCAAGCGATGATTAACATCGGCGTGAACATGGGCGTATTGCCGACCAAAGGTTTGACGCTGCCCTTTTTAAGCTTTGGTGGCAGCGGCATCGTGGTGAATTGCATCGCGGCGGCAGTGTTGCTGAGAGTCGATTTTGAAAACAGAAAAGCCGCGCGGGGACTGCCAATATGAGCGTGAACATTTTCAGCTTTTCTGTTTCGGCAAAGACTAACTTGCGTAAGCAAGTTAAGTCCCAATGGGACGGTCGTAACCAAAACAGAAAAGCCGCGCGGAGATTGCCAATATGAGCCGCGAAAAAATATTTAGCCACAGAGCACACAGAGAAAAAACGACGCACGCTCTGTGGTCTCTGTGTCCTCTGTGGCAAGAATTGAGGTTGGTTTTATGAGCCGCACAATTCTCATCATGGCAGGTGGTGCGGGCGGACATATTTTTGGCTACGGCAGCGTTACTCGCTTAACGTTCGCTACGCTCACATTAGCCTGCACCGAAAATGTGTCCAGTGTTGAGGTGTCTTATGGCTAAGACGATTTTAATTATGGCAGGCGGAACAGGAGGACACATTTTTCCTGCCCTGGCAGTCGCGGATGTGTTGCGCGCACAGGGTTGGAAGGTGGTGTGGATGGGCGCGCCGAATAGCATGGAAGCGGAACTCGTACCCAAGCATGGTTATGAAATGGCAGCGGTGAATTTTTCCGGACTGCGTGGCAAAGGCCTCGCGCGCAAATTGATGTTGCCGATTAACTTGCTGGTGGCGATGGCGCAAAGCGCGCGGGTGATTTTGCAACGCCATCCCGATGTGGTGCTGGGCATGGGCGGTTACATCACGTTTCCGGGCGGTGTGGTGTCGCGTTTGTTAATGCGCAAATTGGTGATACACGAACAAAATTCCATCGCCGGATTGAGCAATAAAGTGTTGGCAAAAATTGCCACACG
>JBAVPP010000283.1:0-1795 GCA_049693175.1 Gallionella sp.
AGGCAAGGTGATCGATCTGCCCAAGGGGGCGACGCCGGTGGATTTTGCCTACGTGGTGCATACCGATCTCGGACATCGTACGCGCGGCGCGAAGATCGACGGCAGCATCGTGCCGCTCAACACCAAACTGCAAAACGGCCAGCGCGTTGAGATACTCACCACCAAACAGGGTGGCCCCAGCCGCGACTGGCTCAGCCCACGGCTAGGTTTCCTGCAAAGCCCGCGGGCACGCGCCAAAGTACGCCACTGGTTTGCCGAACAGAACCTGGATGACAGTGTTGCGCAGGGACGCACCCTGCTTGACCGCGAACTGCACCGCATCGGCGTTACTGACATCAACCAGGAAAAGCTCGCGCAGAAATTGCACTACAACAAGCTGGACGACCTGCTTGCAGCGTTGGGACGCGGTGACATCACACCGCGTCGCGTCAGCCTCGCCATCGTTCAGGAAACACCTGCGCCCGCCCAACGTAGCGCCACAACTCAGGCGCTGCCTACGCAAAGTGGAAAAGTACTCATTGAAGGCGTGGGCAACCTGATGATACGCACGGCCAAGTGCTGTCACCCAGCCAAACCGGATGCGATCATCGGTTACGTCACGCGCGACCGCGGAATTGCGATCCATCGTCGCGATTGCCCGTTCATGCAGCGCGTACCGGAAGAGCGCGAGGACAGGTTACTGGACGCACGCTGGGCCGACTGAGCCAATACCTGAAATATTCCAGACGACGTTTTGCGCGTTTTTTTATGCCAATCTGGCAAAACTCCACGAACACACATCCGGAAACTTTGGCCTAAGTTATCCGATTACTCGGACAACGCTTTCCGGTCTGCTTTATTTTTTTCCCTCGCCCGCTGGCTATAGCGCCAAACAAACCAGAACACCGCGAAGATAGTAGCAACGGTCAGCGCTTCAAGCACCCAGACAATAGTCTGCACACGTTCCCTCACCTGCATTGGAATTTCGGCTTTCGCATTGCCCGCCAAGAGAAACAACACGGTTGCGCTCATTCGTAAATATTTGTTCATGAAGTTCCCCCTTGTTGAATACGTTCTGCTTTGAATAGGCGATCGTGAAATTATTGTTAATTATTTTCCCGGACAACCAGATCTGCGATGTTCGCCAGACTACTTGCCGTCAATGTCGGCTCTATCCCCCATGGATCGAAGATGGCGTCCGGGGAACGCTTGATCCACGCTGCACGCATTCCGGAAGAAATAGCTCCGATAACATCGAATGGATTGCTGGATATCAACCAGGCATCCGCCCCCACTGCGCCTGCTTTTCGCAAGAAATGGCTATACACAGCCGGATTGGGTTTGTATGACTTCATTTCGTCCACGCTCACTACACCGAGAAAGTAAGTCCTGATTCCCGCTTTCACTAGCAAGGTCTCGACTGCATCTGCACTGCCATTGGAAAATGCGAACATTCTGAAACCCGCTTTTTTGGCATGCGCCAGTCCCTCTTCCACATCGGCGAAGGCAGGCAATACCTTGTATACCGCCAAAAGTCCCGCCTTGTCTTGCTCGCTCAATGTGAGCTTGAAACATGCGCTCGTGTAGGCCAGCGCATTACTTGTGCACACCGCAAAGTTTTCATAATTCTGCATCAATCCGCGGCGAAAGGAATATTCGAGCTGCTTCTCGCGCCACATTCGCGAGAATTCGGGAGCCTCGTGGCCGACATACCTTTCCAATGCGGACACGACACCGTGCGTATCAATCAGCGTTCCATAGACATCAAATGCAAGCGTAATAGTCATATAACTCCCAACAGTGCGCAGGATAGAAT
>JBAVPP010000284.1:0-8741 GCA_049693175.1 Gallionella sp.
TCCATAGCCACAACTTCACTGGCAGGATGGACGCGCAAATGCGCGCCAGCCTGCACACCCAAAGTGCGCAGCTCAGCTTCAATCGCATCGGGAATGCCGACCAACACTATCGTGTCGCCGGGCGCGTATTTCAGATATTCAATGACTGCGGGAATAGTGACTGAAGGACCGTGGTCACCACCCATTGCATCTATGGCTAATGTAACGTCCACTAAGCGACCCTAGGCAGAAAATCAGAAAAGAAAACGCAGCCGACCTGCACGATCGGCTGCGTCATTAAAAGGTTTATTCGCCTTTAGTCTTAACTACTTTTTTGCCACGGTAAAAACCAGTCGGGCTGATATGGTGACGCAAGTGCGTCTCACCGGTTGTTGGCTCGATTGCGATTGACGGATTAGTCAAAAAATCGTGCGCACGGTGCATACCGCGTTTAGATGGGGACTTTTTATTTTGCTGAACTGCCATGCTGATACTCCTCGATAAAACTACTAATTAACTTTTCAACTTCGCCAACATCGCAAAAGGATGCGATTCATTTTGCTGCAATTTGATACCATTTTCCGGCTGACATTCCAAACCTTCATGCTTGGGCGCAAACGGCAAATTCAATAAAACCTCGTCTTCCAACAAGTGCCACAAATCCAAGTGCGCGTCAGCCAAAATACTTTCGTACTCCTCATCGATTTCGCTCTCATCCAAACGATCTAAACCTGCTTGATCGCGCAATAACACTGACGTGGCGACTTGTATCTCATATTCCATGCCCTGCAAACAACGCTGACAAGTTAAATGACAGCTTCCGTTCATGCGCAACTTCAGAACAGGCGTGCCATATACATCGACCGCCCCGATGACCGAATAACTCAATGACCCGTGGGTATCATTCAGAAAATCCGCCAAACGCAACAAGTCGGCAACCAGCATTTCACCGCTAATTTGCTGACCATTTCTGGCAAAATCCAAGCTATCTATGAAAGGTCGTGCATGCATGAGGCGCGCATGATATATTTTTCGCCCCCTTGTGTCAAAAATCTAAGGAATATTCTTGAATTCTCAGTTGCTTGTCTTGGCTTCCACCTCGGTTTACCGCAGCGAACTCCTAAAACGTCTGCAAATTCCCTTTGTCACCACCGCACCTAACGTCGATGAAACACCATTGCCGAACGAGTCCGCACGTGACACTTCGGTGCGTTTGGCGCAACAAAAATCCCATGCCGCCATCAAGGACTATCCTGACGCGCTCATCATAGCTTCGGATCAGGTCGCCTTGCTGGAAGGTCAGCAGCTCGGCAAGCCGATGTGCCACGACAACGCGCTGAGGCAACTCAAAATGATGCGCGGCAAGACCACTTGTTTTTATACCGCACTGACTTTATTGAACAGCAAGACTGGCAACATGCAAACCGAAGTGGCGGAAAACTTTGTCACGCTGCGTGACTTGAGCGATGACGAAATTGAATCCTATTTGCGCAAGGAGCAACCTTATCATTGCGCGGGTAGTGCAAAATCAGAAGGACTGGGTGTCGCGCTAATGAGTGCTATGCGCGGTGACGACCCGAACGCGCTCATCGGTTTGCCGCTGATTTCGCTCACCAACATGTTGCGTCGTGAAGGCGTAAAAATATTCTAAACAATGACTACAACCACAAAAAGTACCGGGACGCTGTACCTCATACCCTGCACCTTGGGCGACACCGCCGCCGAGCAAGTTCTGCCGCAACACGTCATCGCTATTGCTCGCCGCCTGAATTATTTTGTGGTCGAACAAACCAAGACCGCGCGCCAATTCCTGTCCGCGCTCAAACCAGAACAGCCCATACAATCACTACACTTCAGCAACCTGAATCAACACACTGAAAAAAACGAATTGACCTCGTTGCTTGATCCGCTGCTGGCAGGACATGACCTGGGAGTCATCTCCGAAGCGGGTTGTCCCGGTATCGCCGATCCCGGAGCCGACCTCGTAAATCTTGCTCATCGCAAGGGTATACGCGTCATTCCATTAGTCGGGCCATCGTCTATTCTGCTGGCACTGATGGCATCGGGTCTAAACGGACAGTGCTTCGCGTTCCAAGGCTATCTTCCCATAGACGAAGCTGAAAGAAAAAAATCTATCACCGCGCTGGAGTTCGAATCCGCCAAACGTAACCAAACTCAGTTGTTCATAGAAACACCCTACCGCAACGAAAAAATGTTTGCCGCATTGCTGGTGACGTGTCGTCCGCAAACTCTATTGTGCGTCGCAACCGACCTCACTTTAGAATCGGAAAAAATTCAGACTCTGAGTATCGCACTCTGGAAAAAACAAGCCGCGCCCGCCATCAATAAACGTCCCAGTATATTTTTATTGCTTGCTGCAAAACAATAAGCGGATGGGATACCACCCAGTCAAGTATTCGCGTCATTCAACAAGAATATTGCCAGAGAACGCAACTTGGCAGGCTTGACTGGTTTGTACATCAGATGATGTCCTGCAATGCTGGCAGACTGCAACAACTCGGAACTGGTGTCCCCGCTAATTAGAATCGCGGGAATCAGACCGCCTCTGTGCTTGTGTACAGCAGCGATGACATCAAATCCGGTATCGTTCACGCCCAATTGATAATCGCTGATAATCAAATCTAAACCATTTACGGTATTCAGCAGTTGGTACACTTCGTATAAATTGCTTGCAGCGTGAACATTGCCGCCCCATGAGGCCACAACTGCAGCCGTGCTTTGCAATATCGCCTCATCGTCATCGACAATCAAAATATTTTTTCCGTACAAAGGCAAACTCTGAAGTCCTTCTTTCATCAAGCCGGGAAAAGCCGGAAAGCTATCTGTGTCCGTCCATGCCTTCGGTTCAGCGCAAATAGGCACATGCAAAGCAAACAACGACCCTTTGCCGGGCGATGAACGCAACTCGATACCATGCCCCAGCAGCTTCACCAATCTTTCGACGATAGCCAATCCCAAACCATGACCTTTGTTGCTATCCAGTTGCGGCTTGGCGATTTGGAAAAATTCCCGGAACACATTTTCTTGGTCAGCCTGAGAAATACCAATACCGTTATCCCGAACTTCAATACGCAATTGATTCCCGCGCCGGCGACAGGCGACCATCACACACCCATCAACATTGCTATAACGAATGGCATTACTCACCAGATTCATCAGAATCCGTTCCAACAATACCGGATCACTAATAACGTAGACAGGACTAGCACGCACCACCAGTTTTATATTTTTCTCCGCTGCCAACATTTGGTAATCACCCGCGACCCGACTGATAGTGGAGGCGATATTGCATTCTTGGAATTGCGGGACAATCGCACCGGCATCCAGCTTCGATATATCCAACAACGCATTCAGCAAGGTCGCAAGCGCGTCTATAGATTGGTCGACTTGCTCAACCAATTGCTGCTGCTGGGTAAATGATAATTGGCGGCGTAACTCCGCAACATACAAACCCAAAGCATGCAAGGGTTGCCGCAAATCATGGCTGGCTACGGCAAGAAAACGACTTTTGTCATGGCTGGCGCGCTCCGCATCATTTTTTTGCTCACGCAAGGCCTGTGTTGCCTGATCGACACGCTGTTGCAACACTTCATGTTCTTGCTGCAATTGGATCGCCATTTCATTCATACCGCGGGCCAGAATATTTAGCTCGGTTACTTTGGTTTCCGGTGTGACCCTTGTACTCAAATCACCTTGTGCGATGCGCAAGACTGCGCTACTGAGTTGACGTATCGGATTCGTAATACTGCGACTTGCCAAATAGACCAGATACAGCGCGACTAACAAGAACAGCAAAGTACTTACCAGCGTAATCGACAAAATTTTGCGCTTGGTATGCGCGGTATTCGTCTTGCTCATCTCAACAATCACCGCACCTATTTGCTGCGCCGGTTTGGCGGTATCCAAATCATCAAGCAGAACTTGGGTAGGCATAATGGCCTCATATAGCCAAACGCTTTTTGCATCTATTTTGACAGGCTGCGCCAAACTCACATACTCTGGATTAGCCACTTTCATCAGATTGGTTTTAATAAATTTAGCTGAGTCAGGCGAGCCATTCCGCTCAACCATCGAATCGGGATTCGCCTCTTGTGTTGCGGAAGTATGTTCACCCAAGCTCAATAATACTTCTGATGATGCGTTCAAAATCAGCAAGCCGCGCACATCCGGTTCACGCAACGCTCCATTTGCAATGACATTCAAAAACTCTTTGTTGTTAGAAAAAACACCGTATTCGCTGCTCGATGCCATTTGCCTAGCAATCAACTTGCCGCGCTCGATAAGACCCTGGTCGATATCGGCAAAACGCCCTTGCAAAAGAAAAAACTCCAAACAGATTGTCAATATCAATAATGGAATTAAGGTCAACAGTGCAACCTGCTGCCGGATGTTTTGCGCGCTAATCATAGCTACTCCTGACTCGCTTTCGCATACGCGCCCGAATATCTTGTTCACTGCCAAGCTCGATGCCAAGAGAACGTGCGACTTGCTGGTTGATGGCGATACTAAAACTGTTGGGATATTGAGCAGCGGGAAGATGTCCTGTTTGCATTAACATCTGCACCGCCGATGCCGCTTGTTCGGCCAACTGTTCCGGCGTGGAAAATATCGCCGCGATTGCTCCGGCATTCACATAAGCCTGAGAAAATCCAATCAAGGGAACATTAGTCCGATAAGTGCTCAACAGAATATTACGCACATTGTTGCTGCTATAGATACGGCTATCCGGAAGGGCTAACAACACTTCGCTACTTTGCAAAACCCTCTCCAAGTCCGCAAACAATGTCGCCTCGGATTCGACCGCTTCGGCAATCAAAGTCCCTCCGCGCGCACTCACCCCGTCACGCAGGATGGCAACATCCTTTTGCATCGCCGGCGAATACAACACCCCGACTTTATGTTGCAAAGGCAACACGGCAAACAAAAAATCCAACTGCCTATCCCAAGGCTGATTGATATAAATTGCTGAAAAATTGGGTGGCTTTTGGGGCGCGACAAAGCTCGCGAGGAGCGTTTCATAGCCCGACTGCGGAGTCATCACGATTAACACGGGCGTAACCGATTGCTGCACCGCCACTTCACCTGCTTTGCTGCCGACGGCAACGATTAGCTCCGCATGCGGCATATTCCCGCGCAGCAAATCTGGATTTTCAAGCAACGTTGATTGGATGGATGAAGGAAGGATTTTTCTAAATGCACTAGAAAAATTTTGATAGCTTGGGCTGTTATTACTCAACACAACCGACACGCGAAATTCCGCTGCGTCCACCGCAAACGAGAGCATGAACGAGAGCACGGCCATCAATGAGCACAAGCAACGCATACCCGATTTATTCACCATCCAAATTGTGTGGGTGATATTGCACAACATGCAATCACATGCGTGAAAAATAATATGAAGTGCGGCGATTATACTTATGGAAATAAAAAGAACCAGCCAAGCGCAAACCACGGCGGCATATTCGCGACTATTCAACGGCTGTCGGCTAAACTGGCGTGTAGCTTAGGTAGCTCGCAATCCTCATGCATCACGGCTGCTCATGCAAAAAATCGCGGTAATTTTTTGGAGCGCGTCCGAGTAACTCGGCAAATGTCTTAGCATCAGCGGTATTGTCGCCAGCCAGCATCGCCAGCGTGTCGCTGCATAGCGGACTGGCCGGAATATAGTCACCCAAACGGGCGATTAGTTTAAGAAAAAATGCTGGCACGCTCACATGACATGCCGGAGTCAACCCCATCTGCTGACGATAGCTATCCAACATTCCGCGCATATCGGTCGCTTCATTTCCCACCGCGTTGACTAGTTGACTGGTGGCATTCGTGTCCGTCAACCAGTACGTAATTGCGGCGCAAATGTCGTCTATATGCACGGGTTGCAACCCTTGTCGCCCACCCATAGGCAAGGCATGAATAGGTGATTTTGCCAGCCGCCGGAACATGCGCGCGCTATCGCCGTCATCACCATAAATCACCGAGGGACGCAGACACAAAGTGCGCACCGGCAGCGACATATTGCGCAGTGCCTGCTCCGCCAACAGTTTAGTATTGAAGTACGCCACCGGGATGCCGCTGTCCACGCCTAACGCCGAAATATGAATCATCCGTTGCACGCCAGCTAGAGCGGCAGCGGCAAAAATAGCACTCGGTGTTTCAGCATGAAGTTGTTGCATGGGCTGGTAGTGACTGTCGCGCAACACGCCGACCGCATTGATGACGACATCTAGCCCCGTCAGTCTATCCAACCAAATATCGACATTGGTATCGGTATAAAAATCAATTTTAATATCGCCTGTTTCGGTGGGATGGCGCACCCCTCTCAACACAGTAAAACCGGCTGCGCGCAAAGTTTTGGTGATATGCCTCCCAACAAATCCTGATGCACCACAAATAAGTATTTTCATTGCCGCTATTTTTTCAACCAAGAAAACAGGGATTTCTTGGGCGACAGATTGGCCGCATCTGCGGCTTGAGAAATTTCAGTTAGTAGTGCAACGGCCTGCCCTGCAGAATAGTCATAAGGCACAAATAATCCGCTTTCACTGTATTTTGCAATCATATCATCGGCTATTCCTTTGAACGCGACATACTCCATCGACCAAGATGAGAACAGGCGCGCATTGACTTGACTGTATTCGATTTGCATACATCTTGAATGCCTAGAGTCCGTTGCGATGTGCAAATAAATCTTGTTCACATCTTTACGTTCACCCTCTAGGCATTGGAAAAAATAGCGATCTGAATACATCAGTACTCCGCTGATATTTTTCGCGCTGTTGTTGATTTTAGATTTTTCAAGAATCGATTGTATGTCTTCATCGGACATGGCGGTGTTGGCATAACTTACATAGACTAAACGGACTAACATTTGCATCTCCTTGAGTGATTATTCCAAGTTGGAAAATCAACGTTAATTAATTAAATGAGTTGTACAAAAAAATATAAGTATTGAGAGATGCCGCACATGCGACCCAGATTAGATAGGGAAGCATCAGCCAGGCAAGTCTCGTTTGAGAATGTTGGCATCCCACAACAATCAGCACTGAGATACTGATTAACATCAGGATAATGTCCAGTAGCCCCCATCCAATATGGTGCAAACCAAAAAATAACCACGACCACAAGCCATTCAGGACGAGCTGCGCAATCCAAAGAGTTTTGAGCATACGATTCGTGCCTGAAAAAATCAGCCAACCTGCTACCGCAATAAATACATAAAGTACTGTCCAAATAACTGGGAAATACCAGTTCGGTGGAGTCCATGATGGCTTGTGTAAATGTACGTACCATATACCGGGTAAAAATGTCGCGCCTGACGCAGCGACACACCCAACGATAAGCACAAAAAACAGCAATGAAAAATAATCTCGGCGTGTAAGCATGTTGTGATGTTTGCAGGTTTTAATTTGCCTTCAACATCGCTTCCAATGCGCCAATAAATTCTGGCGAATCAGGCTTGATGTCACTGGCAAAAGAACGAATGGATTTACCGTCTCGACTGATGAGATACTTATGGAAATTCCATTGCGGTTTTTGTCCGGTTGCCTTGATCAAAGCAGGATATGGAGCGGTAGGCTGTTCACTGGTTATGGTTGCTTTTTCCAGCATGGGAAATTCCACGCCGTAGGTAAGTTTGCAAAACTTTGCGATTTCTTTATTAGAGCCCGGCTCCTGATTGCCAAAGTCATTTGAGGGAAAACCCAGCACCATTAAACCACGCGCATGATAGTTGCGATACAAGGTCTCCAGAGCCTTGTACTGCGGGGTGAAACCGCAATAGCTGGCAGTGTTCACCACCAGCACCACCTGTCCGGCGTAGTCGCATAAATTGGCAGGCTCGTCGTTCAAGTTGTGCAAGCGTACATTCAATACTTCCGGGCAACTTGCCACACTTGGTTCGGCGGCTTGCACGTTCGCGCTGGCGAATAAAAAAAGTGCTAGCAAAATATATTTAATGCGCATGATTGTTCTCCTAGTGAAATGACGATTTAATCTTTACTCAAAATTAGTTGTTGGCTGCGTCTGACCGTATCGTCTAATGTGGCGGCAATCGCCGCGACTTCGGCGAGAAAACTGGTAGCTTGTTGCTGGGTGAAATGAAAAGGCTGAAACACGCCCATTTCAGTGTATTTGACGATGAGTTCGTTTTGCAATCCGCCGAAAAAACTGGCGTGCTCCATCGCCCATTTGGGGAATAGCCGCGACGGCACGGCGTTGTAATCAATCAGCACACATTTTGCATGGCGCGGATCGGCAGCGATGCGTAAATATGTTTCGTTAACGGCGTGACGCTCGCCTTCCAGGCACTGCAAAAAATAGCGGTCCGAATAAAACAACACGCCGGTGATTCGCTTCGCACTATTATTTTTTTGCGAGGTTTGCAGAATTTGTGCAATGTCTGCGCTGTTCAAATTAGTGGTGGAATAGCTTGAATAAATGAGTCGTACCAACATTAATTTCTCTCCTTGTAAGTGCTTAAAAACTGCGTGGTGTTTTTTGCAAACTGGCAGGCATGGTCAAGGTTTGCATGTCCCACTCCTCCAAAAACAGCACTTCGTGCAAACACTCTTCCAATGCAGCGTGAGCGCGTTGTGCATCGGCGGCGATACGCTGATGCACAGCCTTATCAGTTTCAGTTTGATTGAGGCAGTTTTGCTGGTAGTCATAAAGATCGCGCAGTCCGATTAAATGCTTGGCAACTTGCGCGGGACAGGCGCATTGGTAGATGAGTGACTGATCGATAA
>JBAVPP010000285.1:0-3474 GCA_049693175.1 Gallionella sp.
GGATTTAGGATTTAGGCTTCCCGCGCTCATAGTTTTCACTCGCTCCTAACTTGCAAAAACACCTGATTGCCTTCAACTTTAATCGCGTGCTTATGCGCACAACCCACATCGGGTGCGACCGCTTCGCCGTTCTCCAAATTGATCACCCAACTATGCATCGGGCAAGTGACGCGCGTGCCATGCACAATGCCTTGCGCCAACGGTCCACCCTTGTGCGGACAGCGGTTGTTCAGCGCAAACACCTGATCGTCGATGCTACGAAACAGCGCGATTTCGCCCTGCACCGTGTTCACAATACGCGATCCTTGGCGTGGGATGTCATCCAGTTTGCCGACTTGTATCCAATTCATTTTTCACCTCAATTTATGCTATGGGAATGATCAAAAGCAAAAAAATTTTTGCCACAGAGAACACAGAGTTCACAGAGAAAACCCCACTCAACGCTCATTTCTGATTTTCCCTTTGACTCACTTAACAACTGCAAATTTCTCTGTGTTCTGGGTGACCTCTGTGGCTTGCTTTTAATTTATTCTATGGTCGCCAATGCCGCATATTCATGCGCGTCTTTGCCTTCGGCACGCTCCTTCCACGGGTCATCTTGCGAGTAACGTTGCGACTCCAAAAAGCGCGCGTATAAATCGGCACGCCCGGCAGCATCCTCGACGATATGCTGCTTCACATACGCCAGTCCGACACGCTCTATCCAGGGCGCGGTGCGATCCAGATAATGTGCCTCTTCGCGATACAGTTGCATAAACGCGCCACAGTATTCCATCACTTCGGCTTCAGTCGAAACCTTGCACAGAAAATCCGTGACACGCACTTTGATCCCGCCGTTGCCGCCGACATGAATCTCGTAGCCGGAATCCACACACACCACGCCGAAATCTTTGATGGTCGCCTCGGCACAATTGCGCGGGCAACCCGACACGGCGATTTTGAATTTATGCGGAGTCCACGAACCCCAAGTCATTTTCTCGACCTTGATGCCCAAGCCCGTGGAATCCTGCGTGCCGAAACGACACCATTCCGAACCCACGCAGGTTTTAACCGTGCGCAGCGACTTGCCATAAGCGTGGCCGGACACAAAGCCCGCCGCGACTAAATCTCCCCACATTTTGGGCAGATTTTCTTTGGTCACGCCGAGCAAATCTATACGCTGACCGCCGGTGATTTTAACCGTGGGCACTTGATACTTATCAGCGATGTCGGCGATGGAACGCAACTCGGATGGCGAAGTCACGCCGCCCCAAATGCGCGGGATCACCGAATACGTGCCGTCCTTCTGAATATTGGCGTGAACGCGTTCGTTGATAAAGCGCGAACGACTGTCATCCTCGTATTCGGCAGGCAAGGCGGAGAGCAAATAATAGTTCAACGCGGGGCGACATTTCGCGCAACCGTCGGGCGTTTTCCAATTCAATACCCGCATCAATTCGGGCAATGCTTTCAGATTTTGCCGGGCAATCGCTTCGCGTACTTCATCGTGGCTTAACTCGGTGCAAGCACAGATAGACTTTTTGCTGATTTGGGTGGAGTAATCGCCGCCCAGCGTATTCGCCAAAATGGATTCCACCAGTCCCGTGCATGAACCGCATGAACTCGACGCTTTGGTGTGCGCGCGCACCTCTTCCAGCGTGAATAATTTTTTATCGACGATGGCTTTGACGATCGCGCCTTTGCACACGCCGTTGCAGCCGCATACTTCCGCCGTGTCCGCCATATTGGCGACACTCGCCGCGCCGCCGCGACCCGCATCGCCCAGATGCGCCTGACCAAATAAAATCTGTTCGCGCATCTCGGTGACATCCGTGCCGTCGCGCAACATCTGGAAATACCACGGACCATCCACGGTGTCGCCATACATCACCGCACCGCGCAATTTGTTGTCGCGCAACACCAGTTTTTTATACACGCCGCGCGCCGAATCTTGCAGCAGCAACTCTTCATCCTCAGGTCCGGCATTGAAGTCACCCGCTGAAAATAAATCGATGCCGGTGACCTTTAATTTGGTCGAAACCGATGAGCCCTCATAACGCATACGCCCATATTCGGCAAGGTGATTCGCCGCCACTTTGGCTTGCTCAAATAGCGGCGCGACCAGCCCATAGGTCTGACCGCGATGTTGCACACATTCGCCCACCGAATAAATTCTGGGGTCGTAAGTCTGCATGGTGTCATTCACCACAATGCCGCGTTCGCAATAAATACTGGCGGACTTTGCCAGCGCGATATTGGGACGAATGCCGACCGCCATCACCACCAAATCAGCGGGAATTTCTTCGCCATCTTTGAAGCGTAATCCGGTGACTTTTTCTACACCCAAAATCGCTTCGGTTTGGCGCGCCATATAAAATTTCAAGCCGCGTTTTTCCAACGCTTCTTGCAATAATCCGCCGCCGACTTTGTCCAACTGGCGTTCCATCGGCCAGTCGCACAGGTGTACTACTGACACCTGCATCCCCTGCAAAGAAAGGCCATTCGCGGCTTCCAAGCCCAGCAAGCCGCCGCCGATGACCACCGCGTGCGTGCCGCTTTTTGCTGCGAGTTGCATTTTTTCCACATCTTCTATGCTGCGATATGCAATCACACCGGACAGATTTGCACCGGGTAATGGCAAGACGATAGGATTCGATCCGGTGGCAATTAACAGTCTGTCGTAAGACACAACCAACCCGTCTGCGGTCTCAACTTGGCAAAGATGACGGTCGATTTTCGTGACGATTTTTCCGGCGTGCAGCGTGATGCGGTTGTCGCTATACCAGCTCCAGTCATTCAGCACCGTGTCCTGAAATTTCATTTCACCGGACAACACCGGCGACAATAAAATGCGGTTGTAATTCGGTTGCGGCTCGCTGCCGAACACGGTGATTTCATACTCGTCCGGCGACATCTTGAGCAACTCTTCCAAGGTGCGTATACCCGCCATGCCGTTGCCTATCACCACCAGCCGTGTTTTATTTTTTTGCATCATGTACTCCTAAAATTATTTGCTAGTCTTTATGCGTCCAACCAAGATTTGCGCGAAAAAATTGCTATCTCATCGCGTTCTTTGATGGTGTCCGACGCGGCGGCGATTTCATCGTTGACGGTGCAAATCAAATGGCTCTCATCCAGCTCATATACCCAGCGATAACCGCGTTCGCGCAAGCGATTCAATACATTCCCCAGCATGGAAAAATCACCGGGAATCTCCAGTTTTTCCGAGGTCACCATCAAGCTGGAACTGGGTCTTCCGTAATACATGATTTGCACTTTCATCATCCGTCTCCCGATCAAAATATGATGCCGACTAGGCGGCTTGTCTCGCCTGTTTTTGATATAAAAATTCCAGCACCGCACCGCGCAATTGGTGATATTTCGCGTCGTTCGCCAGTGCCAATCGGTTGCGCGGCTTGGGCAAATCAACTGTGAGAATTTCGCCTATGGTTGCCGCAGGGCCATTGGTCATCATCACGATGCGATCCGACAGCA
>JBAVPP010000286.1:0-3003 GCA_049693175.1 Gallionella sp.
TCCGCATACTGGCTATCCCATGCAGGCGGTGCAGGCGGTGACGGTATTGACCTCTGGTGTTCACGCGGGAACATTGTCGGATGCGGCTTCCAAGCCTTTATTTATGTCGGGCGAAAAGGGTTGGCGCAACGCCGCCAAGTTGATGAATCTGGATGCTGCGATGCTGGTTGATGAACAGGGCAAAGTGCATGTCACAGCCGCGCTCAAGAGTCGGCTAGAATTCACTGATAAAAATACGCCGGTCGAGGTGGAATGATGGCATCACCAAATGATGAGGCGGTGGAATTCAAAGTGCGTCGTGCGACCGCGCAAAACGCCTTGCAAAAAATATCCGGCATCGTCGAAGAGGAGCGAAAAATAGAGGCAAGTAAAAATCGCTACGCTCGAATATTTATGCGCTCGCTGTTTGTCTTATTCGCCCTACTTGTGGTGTCGTCGTTACGATTTTTTGGAGTGATTTGATGGTCGGAATTTTATTGGTCACGCACAACGGGTTGGGCGATAGTCTGGTCGATTGCGTCAAACATGTGCTGGGTTCGGTGCCGGATAATCTCAAAGTTTTATCCGTGCTGGCGGACGAAGAACCGCAAAAAAAATTAGCCCAAGGTCAGGCACTCATCAAGCAGTTGGATAACGGCAGCGGCGTGCTGATTTTGGCGGATGTGTTTGGCGCGACACCCAGCAATATCGGGCTGCAACTTTGCCACACCGGGCGAGTCGCGGGTGTGGCGGGCGTGAATCTGCCCATGTTGTTGCGCGTGGTTTGCCATGCCAACGCGCCGCTGTCGGAGTTGGTGAAGCTAGCGGTGGAAGGCGGACGTGATTGCATCGTTGAAATGAATTCTGAAAGTTAGAGGTTGGTAAAAATGCTGCAACAAGACGTGCTGATAATCAATAAATTGGGCTTGCATGCGCGGGCTTCGGCCAAGCTCACGCAAACGGCATCACGCTTCAAATGCGAAGTGATGTTGTCGCGCAACAACCGCCGTGTGAATGCGAAAAGCATCATGGGCGTGATGATGCTGGCGGCGGCAAAAGGCGCGACCATCAACATCGAAACCAATGGCGAGGATGAAGCGGAAGCGATGCAAGCTTTGTTGGAACTCATCAACGATTATTTCGGAGAAGGAGAATGAGTTTTTCGCTACACGGTATCGCAGTCTCCAGTGGCATTGCGATTGGTCATGCGCACTTGTTGTCTCACACCTCTTTGGAGGTGGTGCATTATGTTTTGCCCAAGCCATTTATTGAGGAAGAGATCGCGCGTTTTGACGCGGCATTGCTTGCGGCGCGTAATGAATTTACCCGTTTGCGCAATAGCCGACCGCAATATGCCGCCGCCGAGTTTGATGCATTTCTCGAATTGCACCAGATGATTTTGGACGATCCGCTGCTGAGTGTCGCGCCGCGCGACATGATCGCCAGCGAACATTGCAACGCCGAGTGGGCATTGAAAACCCAGACTGAAAAGTTGGTCGCGCAGTTCGATGAATTTGAAGATGCGTATTTGCGCGAGCGTCAAACCGATGTGAAGCAAGTCGCGGAACGTTTGCTCAAACAATTGCTCGGTCAACCCGGACACCAGCCTGCGCCGACGCGGCACGATGTCGAAACCATTTTGGTTGCGCACGATTTAAGTCCGGCGGATTTGATTCAATTCAAACCGCAGCAATTTTCCGCATTCCTCACGGATGTGGGCGGTGCGACTTCGCACACCGCGATTGTGGCGCGCAGCTTGAACACGCCATGCGTGGTCGGTCTGCATCATGCCCGCGAGCTGATACGCGAAGATGATTTACTGATACTCGATGGTGAGCAGGGTGTGCTCATCGTTAACCCCGACAAAGCGATACTCGCCGAATACAAGCTGCGCCAGAGCGCGTGGGATTTAGATCGCAAAAAATTAAAACGCTTGCGCGGTGCTAAAGCAAACACGCTGGATGGCAGTGTCATCGAATTGCACGCCAATATCGAAAAACCTGAAGATTTGTTGGAAGTAAAAGAGAACGGCGCGACCGGAATAGGATTATTTCGCAGCGAATTTTTATTTTTGAATCGCGACGAATTGCCCGACGAGGAAGAGCAATTTTTAGCCTACAAAGCGGTGGCAGAAGGCATGGAAGGACAGCCTGTTACCATACGCACATTCGACTTGGGCGCAGATAAACAACTCAAGGGCGTGGAGCGCGTCGCCAGCAATCCGGCTCTGGGTTTGCGCGCCATACGGCTGTGTTTGGCCGAGCCGCAATTATTCCGTACCCAGTTGCGCGCACTGTTGCGTGCCACGCATTTTGGCAACGTCAAAATACTTGTGCCCATGTTGTCCGGCGTGGCGGAAATCAACCAGACTTTGCAGTTCATCGCCGCTGTTAAACAAAATTTGGATGACGAAAATATCCCTTATGACCGCGAAGTAAAAATCGGCGGCATGATAGAAATACCTGCGGCGGCATTGGCACTTGGTGCGTTCGTGAAAAAGCTGGATTTTCTATCCATAGGCACCAACGATTTGATTCAATACACGCTGGCGATAGATCGTACCGACGAGGAAGTCGCGCATCTTTATGACCCGCTGCATCCTGCTGTGCTACATCTGTTGTCGCATGTGATTGCCACCGCTAACAAGTTCGATCTGCCCGTTTCAGTGTGCGGCGAAATGGCGGGCGAGTTGGCTTATACGCGATTATTTTTAGGATTAGGTTTGCGTCAGTTTTCTATGTCTTCCGCGCAAGTACCCGCCATCAAACAGCGCGTACTTACCACCAGCCTGCCGGAAATCGCCAATCTTACACAAAAGATTTTGCGTGCCGATGATCCGCTGAAAATACGTGAGCTGCTAGAAAAACTTAACAGCTAATAAAACGTGCCGAATTAATCGGCAGGAACTTTCCCGTCGGGAAGTTTCCCATGTCGCAAATCCACGTCGCTCGACACTCAAAGTATGCCGGGAATAGGCATGTTCCCATGCAACGCGGCAACCTATTTTGCACGGCATATTCATGC
>JBAVPP010000287.1:0-4520 GCA_049693175.1 Gallionella sp.
TTGTTACTCTATCAGGTTAGTTTTTTAGGACTCACACCAATAGTGTCTATACCCACATCGGGTAGGTGGGGTTATAACCCTCATGGGTTAAACGCGGAAATCAAAAGATATTTGATTGATATTTAAGAAAATGCGGCTTAATCTACGGCGCGGAGTTTATTTGCCTGACGCATGATTTTTCAAAGGTAAATTTGATGAGTATTTTCGGATAGTTATGTTGGGCGAGATGAACAAAAAAATGGAAACTCTCAACGAATCTGAACGCGTATTGTTTCAATGGAGACGCGACCCGGAATTCGTTCTGCCGGGCAAAAATGACAGAGGGTTGAATGCCTGCGTGTTGGAGACATTCTCGCCCTCGCGTGCCAGCGATCTCAAAACGCTAGTGAATACTTTTTTGGAAACTGCAATTAATTTCACTAAAGCCAAAGCGGGTGTGGTGCGCGTCTTGTTACCGGATGAGCAAACGCTGCAAGTTATCAGCGCGGTGGGTTTATCGGGGGAGGAGTTAGAGGCCGAACGTATCGTCGATCTGGCGTGCGAGGATTGTGGCAAAGATGCTTTCCGGCACGGATTGTGTACCACCGATGTGGATGCATGCGAGACTCGCCACAGCGACCGCCCTTACCGGCAATTCCAATCCATCATCTCCGTGCCACTGGAAAGCCGTGCCTCACCCGAAACCCTGTTGGGCGTATTCACTTTATTTTTTAACACACCGCAATCCTCTTCAGGAAATTCGGCGAACACTGCCATCACTTTTGCCGACTTGTTAAGCGCGATTATCGAGCACATCAAATCGAACCGCGAAGCGAAACGCGCCGAGTTACTCATGGAACGCCAATCCATTGCCAACGACATCCATGATTCGCTGGCGCAAACGATTAACTATGCGCGCATGAACACCACGCTGCTGAGCGATGCGGTACGCAATAACGATGAATTGATGGCGACCAAATACGCCCGCGACATCGACGAGGCTTTGGAGATTAGTCAGAAAGCCGTGCGTGCACTCATCACCGATTTTCGCAGCGAAATGGATCCGGCGGGACTACTGCAAGCCTTGCAGACCTTGTCCGAACAATTCCACAAAAAACATGGCATCGAACTCGATTGCACCATACGCGTCGCCGATCTGGACTTGCCTTTGGAGCATGAAATACAAACCTATCACATCGTGCGTGAGGCATTATCCAATATTGCCAAACATTCCAACGCCAGCCACGCGCGGTTGATTGTCGATCACATTTGCGGCTATTACGTCTTCACCGTAGAAGACAACGGAGTCGGGACATTTTCTCCGATAGAAGGACATTACGGAATCGTCATCATGCGTGAACGCGCACATCATATAGGCGGAGAAATTAAAGTGGAAAGCACCAAAGGCACTGGAACTTGCGTGCAATTATTTTTCCCTGAACCGGGCGCAAATTGGAGAACGGCTCATGGCTGATGAATTGAAAATCGTATTAATGGATGACCAAAGTCTGTGCCGTCGCGGGCTGGGTGAGTTGCTGTCGCACTGCTTCGGTTTTAACGTCTTGGGCGCGGTCGGCACTATAGAAGAGTTGCGTATCCTGCTCAAAGAATCGCCCGACTTGCTGGTCGTCGATTTACGCATGAAGCCGTTGGACGGATTGGCGGTAGTCGAACAATTGCGCAAAGAAGGTTGCACCATTCCCGTCGCGATGCTCACCATGAGTGACTCGGAAACCGACTTGACCAATGCGATACGCGCTGGGGTGCGCGGCTATTTGCTCAAAGACATGGCTCCAGAAGAAGTCGTCGATGCAATCCGGCGTGTCGCGGCAGGTGAGATGGTGGTCGCACCGACCATGACTATGAAAATGATCAATATGCTGCGCAATGATCAAGCCGATCCAGAACCCAAAAACTCGCTCAAACTATTGACCGAACGCGAACGCGAAATATTGCAGTTGCTGTCGCGCGGTGAAAGCAACAAAGCGATTGCGATCACACTGAAAATCAGTTACGACACTGTCAAGCAACATGTGCGGCACATTTTGAACAAACTGAATTTGTCTTCGCGAGTCAAAGCGGCGGTGCTATTCGCCAAAGAACAAGGCGTACCCGACGACAAGGAGTCATCGTCACGCAACTAAGTTTTTTTGCAATAGCAGTGTCCCAAAAAGGAGCAGGCATCAAATACGGCGGTTAATTTTAATCAAAAATAAGGGGGAAAATAACATGGCACATATAGTCATCATGGGAGCGGGTATAGGCGGTATGCCGGCAGCATACGAGATGCGCGACAAGTTGGACAACAAGCATCAGGTCACCGTTGTTTCGAACAGCGAGAACTTTCATTTTGTACCCTCCAATCCGTGGGTGGGTGTTAAATGGCGCGAGCGCAAGCAAATCGAATTTCCGGTGCGTACTTATCTGGAGCGCAAAGGTATCAACTTTATTTCCACTGGTGTGAAGCGTGTACATCCCGACAAAAATCAATTAGAACTCAATGATGGTAAGAACATCGATTACGATTATCTGGTCATCGCAACCGGCCCGAAACTCGCTTTTGATGAAGTGGAGGGATTAGGCCCGCACGGCGGACATACCTACTCGGTATGCCATGTCGATCACGCTATGAAGTCGCATGACGAATGGGAAAACTTTTGCGAGAAGCCCGGTCCTATCGTGGTTGGCGCGGTGCAAGGTGCATCCTGTTATGGTCCGGCTTACGAGTACGCTTTTATCATGGAAACCGATTTGCGCCGCCGTAAGATACGCACCAAAGTGCCGATGACTTTCGTCACTGCCGAGCCTTATATCGGTCACCTCGGTTTGGGGGGGGTGGGCGATTCTAAAGGCATACTCGAATCCGGTATGCGCGACAAAGGCATCAAATGGATTTGCAATGCCAAAGTCACCAAAGTCGAAGCGGGAAAAATGTACGTCACCGAACATGACGACATGGGCATAGAAAAAAAGAAGCACGAGCTACCGTTCAACTACAGCATGATGCTGCCGGCTTTCAAAGGCGTTGACGCGGTGTTTGGTATCGAGGGTTTGGTACAGGCACGCGGCTTCGTCATCGTCGATAAACATCAGCGCAATCCAAAATACAAAAACGTTTTCGCAGTCGGTGTCTGCGTCGCGATTCCGCCAGTCGAAGCTACGCCCGTGCCGACCGGTACACCCAAAACTGGCTACATGATTGAATCTATGGTGACCGCTACAGTGCATAATATTCATGCCGATTTGACTGGCACGCCAGCCGATCAGGAAGCCACCTGGAATGCCGTCTGCCTGGCAGACTTCGGCGATAGCGGCGTGGCTTTCGTGGCGATGCCGCAGATTCCACCACGCAACGTGAACTGGTTCTCAGAAGGGAAATGGGTGCATCTCGCCAAAATCGCGTTTGAAAAATACTTTATCCGCAAGATGAAAAAAGGCACGTCCGAACCATTCTACGAAGGCAGCATACTCAAAATGCTGGGCATAGAAAAACTCAAATAAGCTTCACTGCATCACAACAGCTCCCGTCAAAATATCAACGGGGGCTGTTTTATTTTTAACGAGTCCGAATACAATGTCGCATCACTCAAAAAAAGGAAATGACATGACGCTCGATCACAATAGTTTGGACACGCTTTTTCGCACCGCGCGCACCCACAATGGATGGCAAGACAAGTCCGTCAGCGACGAGCTGCTGCGCCAAATTTATGATTTGATGAAATGGGCTCCGACCAGTGCCAACGCCAGTCCGATGCGCGTGGTGTTCGTGAAAAGCGCGGCGGCGAAACAACGTCTCATGCCAGCCATGAGTCCGGGAAATATTGACAAGACCAGCAACGCGCCCGTCACCGCCATCATCGCTCAAGACTATGCGTTTTACGAAAAACTACCGCAATTATTTCCCCACGCCGATGCGCGCTCTTGGTTCGTTGGCAATCAGACTTTGATCGACACCACCACGTTTCGTAACGCTACTTTGCAAGGCGCGTATCTGATACTGGCCGCCCGCGCACTGGGATTGGATGCGGGACCGATGTCGGGATTTGACAATGCGAAAGTAGATCAGGAGTTCTTCGCCGGCACGCAGATTAAATCTAATTTCTTGATCAACCTTGGCTACGGCGACGCGGCAAAATTATTTCCGCGCAACCCGCGCCTGAGTTTCGAGGAAGCCGCGAAAATTTTATAGCTGGATTGAATTACACACAGCCGGTAGGTTTGGGCATACCGCCATATTTGGTGATCGGCTTCATCGGGCCGGTCATCCATAAATCGAACACGTCTTTCTGGTCTTCACCGATATGTTTGGCAAATTTTCGTATCGGCGGAACCGAGCCAAACTCCTCAAAATATTCGCGTGCCCGGGTGATTTGCTCCCATTTTTTTTCGTTCAACTCATAGCCATCCGATTCGGCCATGGCGCGCCCGATTTCCGGTGTCCAATCACTCATATCCACCAAATATCCATCACCATCACGACTTGGAATTTGCATAATCTATCGCTCCTAAAAATTGAAATATCTATCCGCATTTAACATTAC
>JBAVPP010000288.1:0-3397 GCA_049693175.1 Gallionella sp.
AGTCTTACCATCGCTGGAAACGGGCTGCCCGCTGATGCCCAGCATGGTCGGTTGCGACGGACCGTAAATGTCCGCATCCAGAATGCCGACGCGCGCACCCTCGGCAGCCAAAGCCAGCGCGAGATTCACCGCCGTGGTGGATTTGCCCACGCCGCCTTTGCCGCTCGCCACCGCGATAATATTCTTCACGCCATCCACCAGTTTCACGCCGCGCTGCACCGCATGAGGCACAACTTTGCTGCTCACATTCACGCTGATTTTTGCCGCGCCGGGCAAGGTTGTTTTGAGATGCGCTTCCACCATCGCGCGCAACTCGTCCCACACGCTTTTTGCCGGATAACCCAGCAGAATATCCAGCGACACATCGCTGCCGCTGATTTTGACATTCTTAACGGATTTGCCGCTGACAAAATCTTTTTTGGTATTCGGGTCGATCAAATTCTTCAACGCATTTTGCACATCGGTTTCATTAAAACTCATTACTTGCTCCTGATATTTCATCGTTAGAAAAGGCTTATATTTGTGATTCTAAACTAAGCCGACAAATTCAATCCGGTATTTTTTATTAAGCCGTATTTCCACGCGGGTAAAGTTATATTAGCGAATTCTGCCATAACTTAAATCGTCGTTATCTCGACTTATAATAAATGTTCGCTGATACCACGATTTGCGCATAAGGAAAATCTTCCCAGTCACCGAATCTTTGTCGCGCCATCGCCACCAATGCCGCCACATCACCCACCCGATGCTCACCATCCAACGCAATTTGCAAACCCGTCAAGCCGCCGCACTGCACACGCAACTCCTGAGCGTGTGGCAAAGGTTCTCCAGCGTGCGTCCTGCCCAGCGCGAACATAAAATTGCGCCGCAACGCATCGCGCAACACCGCGCAGTCTGCCAGTGCGTCCGCATCCTCACACAGTACAATTTCACGCTCGGCGATGTTGTGCTTTTCAGCTTTGGAACAAGCAGCACAGTGCGTCAATACAGATTTTTCAAACGGGCAAAGACGCGGATTGGTCGCCGACACAATCTGCCGATACGCGCTTTCATCCATATCGAATATCAATCATCGCCCGGGCCGGGCGGTTCGGTGCGCAATTCGTTGAGCAAATCTTCGGCGTGCAATTCAGTCTCGGCAAACATCACTTTGATGAGGCACGGCGCGCTGCCGCCAAGTTCGGCACGCAACGATTTGGCGCGTTTGGAAGCATCACCATATGCGTCATATTGTTCGATTTTTTCCAAACGGCGTATGGGGTTTTCAAATATTTTGTAAACGAAATAGGGCATGTGTTTTTTATGTTAAGTTGAACTGCAATCAAGGTTTGGCGAGCGGCTTCAAAAAGGTAATCACATTTGAGTCGGGCGCGTTTTTGCTTGCGCAACTGCCCTCGCCCACGCCCGCATCGCGCTCGGCCTCATGCAACAAGTTGATGACATCCACATAATGTTTTTGTTTGACCATCATCAGCGCGGTGAGGCCACCCTCGTTGCGCGCGGTGACATCCGCACCCGCTTTGAGCAATGTTTCGACCACGGCTGTTTCGCCATAGCCCGCCGCCAACATCAGTGGGCGCACACCATAGCCTATCGGCATTTCCACATCCGCACCCGCATCTATCAGCACTTGCGCAACCTCGGCGTGACCGCGCTTTAGCTCGGCGTTGTATACCGATTTGGTCAACGCGGTCCAACCGCGCTCATCACTGGCATTCACTTCCGCACCCGCCGCGAGCAGGGCTTGCACCATCGAGAGATTTCCCGCAAACGCGGCCTGCATAAGCAAAGTCGCACCGCTCTCGTCGCGCGCGTTTGCATCCGCGCCACCCGCCAACATTTTTTGCACCATGGCATTATCAGCAGCCTGTACCGCTGCGATTAACTCAATACTCATTGCTTGCCTCCTAGGATTATTTTTGCACGGTATTTTCTAAAACTTTGCGTATCGCTTCGGGCGTTTTCATAATATTCATAAAGCTGTTTTGTCCCATCATACTCAAATCGGGAAAATCGATGGCGATACGAAAACGCGCGTATAAAGCATAGACTTTATTGCCCGACACCAACACCTCGTAAGGCAGATGCGCGGTGGATTTGACGGCATGAAAATCAATCTCGTTCATAATGAATTTATCATCCATATATTTGCCGTCGCCTGTGCCTTTCATGCCCACGCCGAACACGCTTTCTGGCTTGCCGGGAACATCCACACGATACACTTTGGTCACACCGTTTTTATTGCTCGACAATTTGCTATCCACGGCTTGCACGGCTTCGTCGTAGCTGCCGTATTCCGCCAACACATTGGGTTCATCAAAGTATTCCATGCCCATCATGTAATGATATTTGCGCGCCTGCTTTGCCGTCATGCCCTGCGCGCCAAATTCTTCGGCTTTACCCAAGACACTCGCCAACGAAGTCGCCACCGCACTCAAATCGCCTTTCATGCGGTACACATTCGCCATGTACACCGGATTGGTATAACTGACTTGCACCTCGCTGCCCGCCTCGGTAATCGACACACGCTGTATCGCGCCATAGCCGCCAAATTCAGACGCGGCAGCATTCTTTTTTAGCTCGTCATTGGTGATGACAATAATGTCCGCGCCGGTGTAAGGCGCGTATTCGCCAACCACGGTGTAGCCCGCCGCACTCAGGTCTTTTTTGACTTGTGTGGATTTTTCCGCCAGCGTGCCCGCACTTTTCGAGCCCAGCACAAAAGGTTTAAGTATCACATCGGCGGCTTGCGCGCCGCCAGCAGCGAACATTAGCAATGCGGACAACAACAGACTTTTTATTCTCATCATGTTTCTCCTTGCGTTGGGTTAGATACGGTGATGCAAAAAACTTACTTCACATATTCGACAGAAACTCGTGTCTTGGATAAATCTTTTTCCAGAAAAAAACCTTCCGCGATATTCACCGCAGCCTCGGGTCCGGCGAGATAGACATCCCCTTGCAACACGTTCGCGTCATTAACCAGAATGTCGGCCAATTGTTTAAGCAACTGCTGTTCGCGTTTACCGCCGACGGCGCGCAAATCAAAGCCCGCGACATGCTCGGTGTAATGGAAATTATCCAAAGCATCCGTCCACGCCTGCGCCATATTGGGCAAGTAAATATGCTTTTGACTCGATCCAAACCAATGCAGATGAATAGCTTCCGCTTCCAATGACAGCGCGTGTTCAATCAAACTTTTAATCGGCGCGAAACCGTTATCAAAGGCGAAAAAATACAAAGCGCGCGTGGATTTTTCATGCAAAATAAATTCGCCCTGCGGCCCTTCAATCTCGATTATTTCATTGCTTTGCAAGCGGTCGAAAATGTAATCGGCAAACAAATTGCCGCTTTGTCTGTGCACATGAAACAGCACGTTGCGATCATCGCAGGGACA
>JBAVPP010000289.1:0-2523 GCA_049693175.1 Gallionella sp.
GAAGATGATAAGCGCATCCATCTCATCATCGCTGACGGGGTGGAATATGTGTTGGGTACGGACAAAAAATTCGATTTAATTTTGGTCGATGGCTTCAATGAACACGCGCATCCGGGCGGATTAAACACGCTGCCTTTTTATCAAGCCTGTCGTTCCCATTTAACTGAACAAGGCGTAATGGCGGTGAATCTGATCGGCTTGAGTCGCGGTGTGATGGGTGGTTTTACCTATATCAGCAAAGCCTTTGAAGACCGCGCCTTGATGTTTCCGTCCTGCGAAAGCGGCAACACCATCGCCTTCGCCGCCGAAGGTGATGCGATCAATATTTCTTTTGATGACCTCAAAGAAAACGCGGAAAATCTGAAAGAAAAAACCGGGCTGAATTTGTTGCCTACCTTGACGCGGCTGGCACAAGCCAAGACCTGTTTGAACGATACGCTGGTGATGTAATTTGGGTGAGAACTAAAAAAACATTGCCCACGAACGACACGCAATTAAAACCAAAAATATAGTGTTTTGTTTTTGCCTTTGTTCATGTAATTTCGTGTTTTTCGTGGACTAAAATTTTTATAAAACCCCACGCTGCCAAACCATCTTCACACCGCGCAATAATTTGGGCAGCAGCCAAATTAGCAAAATAATAAACAGTACGATAAACACCAAAAACACCGCCGGATGCGCCAGCGACATCCACAATCCGGTTGCCACCAAACCTTCTTCGCCGAACGAGGTGACCATATTACTGACGGGCTCTGGCGAGGTGTTGATGAGTGCGCGACTGCCCGCTTTGGCGAAGTGTGTGCCGCCTGCCAGCGTGCCACCCAGCAACGCAACCAAAGTCGAAATCAGCGGGTCGCTACTGTCTATCGCGCCCATCGCCAACAACGCGCCGGCGGGAATGCGGATAAAGGTGTGGACGCTGTCCCACGCGCTATCCACCAGCGGAAATTTATCGGCAAGAAATTCCACCAGCACCAGTACCGCCGACAGTCCTATCACCCAAGGATGCGTGAGTATCGTCAGCCCGGCAGGCAAATGCACATAACCGTATTTGCCCAACAGCCCCACCACACACACCGTGGCATACAGGCGTATGCCGCTCGCCCAGCTCAAGCCGGCTGCCAATGCCATACTCGAAATCGCGTCCATTATTTTCCTTTATTTGTAATTACCACATGCTAGCATTTTTGTTTTAGGATGCCGCATCCGAATCTCAGGAGCAAGCCATGTTGCGTTATCTGCTGTCGATTATATTTTTATTTTTAAGTTTGTCGGCACACGCCGAGGCCGAGCCGTATAACCGCGTGGACTTTCAAGTCGAGGCGGCGCGCGCCGTCGGCAACGATATGCTCACCACCAATATGAGCCTAGAAATACAGGACAAACAACCCGCGCATGTCGCACAACATATCAACACGGCGTTGAACGAAGCCCTGCAAAAAGCCGCTGCTTTTGGCACGGTGAAAACCACCAGCGGCACGCAAAACACTTATCCGGTATATGGCAAAAATAATCAAATCGACGCATGGCGCGGACACGGCGAAATTCATATCGAGAGCCGCGATTTCAAAGCGGCAGGCGAACTCATTATGCAATTGCAAAACACGATGCAACTAAGCGATGTGCAATTCGGCATCGCGCCGGACACGCGGGCGAACATTGAAAGCACGCTCATCACCGAAGCGATTAAGGCATTCCAAAATCGTGCCGAAACCATACGTTCGGCGATGGGCGCGAAGAGTTACAAAACCGTGCATTTTTCCATTAACACCGGCGGCGTGTCGCCACATTATCCGCTGGCAATGATGCGCGGCGCGGCAATCGCGGATGCGGCGATACCCGCTCCAGAATTCGCCAGCGGCGAAACACGTTTGACCGTGCAGATTAACGGCACAATAGAACTTCAATAATTCACAAAAGGATACATCATGGCTGGCTTAATTTTTCTGGGTATCCTCATCGTCGCGGCGTTCTACGGCATCGGGCTTTACAATCATCTGGTCAGCGTCAAACACGCGGTGGCAAAGGCATGGGCGAACATCGACGTATTGCTCAAACAACGCCATGACGAGTTACCCAAGTTGGTCGAAGTATGCAAACAATACAAACAATTTGAGCAGGAGACTTTGCAAAAAGTCATCGCCGCACGCTCGCAAGTTCACACCGCCCGCGAGAATCAGGATATGGCGGCACTAGGTCAGGCGGAAGGCGCGTTACGCGCCGGGTTGGGCAATATTTTTGCGGTAGCGGAAGCCTATCCCGAACTCAAGGCGAACGAAAATTATATGCAGTTGCAAAACCGCATCACCTCGCTGGAGAACGGCATCGCCGACCTCCGCGAGTTGTATAACGATGCGGTGAACATCAACAATGTGCAGATTGAAGTATTCCCCGCCAGCGTCATCGCCAAACTATTCAACTTCGGTGAAAAATCTTTGCTGGAATTTTCCAGCGCGGAAAAATCCGACGTGGATATGAAACAATTATTCAACTAAGCCATGCCTTTTTCGTTGCGCCGGGAAT
>JBAVPP010000290.1:0-4061 GCA_049693175.1 Gallionella sp.
CTTTTGAAGCCGATGCAAACCACTATCGTTTTCTGATACGCGAAGAACAGCTCTGGCAACCGCTGGTGCAAGACGAACTGTTGCGCGAACGCGATTTCAAACACACACCCATGATATTCACACTGACACCTGCCGCACCGACCACGCCCTTGCGCATCACGTTCGGACGCGAACCGGTCGATAAACCTTTTGTGCTTTCATTGGCGGTAGGCAACGCGCAAGTCAATATCCGCGCCGATGGTATCGGTCATTTTTCGGTTGAATAAAGCGATGAAAAACCAACGTGGATTTACGCTGCTAGAAGTGTTGGTCGCCTTGGTAATTGTCGGCACGGCGTTGGGCGCGAGTCTGCGCGCGGTCGGCAGCCTCACACAAAACAGCGGTGATTTGCGCGCAGCGATGATGGCAACTTGGTCGGCAGAAAATCGTCTGTCGCAAATTCGTCTGGCGCAGGAATGGCCGGCTGTGGGCAGTCGCCAATTTGCCTGCCCGCAAGCCGAACTGGCTTTAGTTTGTGACGAAGAAATTTTCACCACGCCCAATCCGTTTTTTCGCCGCGTCGAAGTCAGCGTGTACAACAGTGAGCACAATCGCCGCATTATCAAGTTGACGCAGGTGGTGTCCAATGCGCAATAAACAAATCGGACTCACCTTAGTCGAATTGCTGGTCGCCATCAGTATTCTCGGCTTGGTCGCGGTGATGGGTTGGCGCGGCTTGGATAGCATTATTCGCTCGCGCACCGCGCTCAATTCCGAGCTGGAACAAACACGCGGCATGCAACTGGCGTTTGCGCAACTGCAAAGCGACTGCGCGCAATTGGTCAACAGCACGACGCTACCCAACCGCACGCCGCTACTGGTCGCACCCAATAAACTCACGCTGATACGCAATGTCTACGCGGACAATCAGCCGACACGATTGCAGATCATCAGCTATCGCGTAACCGACGGAAAACTGACGCGCCGCGAATCGCCTAGCACGCGCAATCTGCAAGAGTTGGATAGCATGTGGTTAGCGGCAAGCAACGACACCGATACCAGCCCAGCCGTGTTGTTGCAAACCAATGTCGCGACTATCAGTATGCGTACCTGGTTCAACGGCATCTGGCAGCCCGCGCCGCCCAACGTCACACCCACCGGACTGGAAGTCGTCTTGCAGTTGCAAGGACACGACGCATCGCTCATCAAGACTTTTTTGCTGGGGGCGGTATGATGCAACGCCATTCACAACAAGGCGTGGCGGTCATCATGGCATTGCTGCTCACCACGCTGGCCATCACCATCGTGGCGAGTTTATTTTGGCAACAACAAGTGCAAGTGCGCGCGATTGAAAATCAACGGCTGCAATTACAAAAACAATGGATATTGCGCGGCGCATTGGATTGGGCGAGTCTAATCTTGCGTGAAGATGTCAAACACTCCAACACCGACACGCTGGACGAACCTTGGGCAGTACCGCTCGCCGAAACACGTCTGGATCAATATGTGGAAAATGGCAAAGCCGACAGCGATGTCGCCGACACAGTTTTATCCGGCAGTATCAACGATGCGCAGGGACGCATGAACCTAAGCAATCTCTGCCCGAATGGCAGCATAGACCCGACCGCCGTATTGGCGTATGCGCAATTGCTCAAATTACTGAATCTCGACCCCGCGCTGGCGCAAAATACCGCGCAACAAATGGCTTACATGCCGCAAGCCAATAATCTACCGGCACTCAATTCGGCTTCGGCTATCGGCGGCACTTCCTCGGTCGCCACAACGACAGCGATAACCGCGCCCAACACTTTTTCTATCAATCCCGCCGCATCAGCCATTATCGCCAACAACACTGGCGCGCAAACCATCGCCTACACACAAGTGGAAGACTTGCTCGCCGTGCCGGGCTACACGCCGACCATCATCGAACAGCTCCGGTCTTATGTGATTTTTCTGCCAAACGTCACTCCCATCAATGTCAACACCGCGCCCGCCGAAGTGCTCGCGGCCATGATAGGGGTGACATTGGATGATGCCAATATATTGGTGTCATCACGCAAATCCGCCAGCTTTCGTGACCTTGCCGATTTTTCCACACGCCTGCCCAACAAAGCATTCAACGCCAACAACATCAGCGTGAACAGCAGTTACTTTTTGATCAACGGCAAAGTGCGCATGAACCGCGCGCAATTGGATATACAAGCACTGATGTCGCGCAACGGCACCGTCATCCAACCGGTTTGGATACGCGAGTTTTAGAATGCGCCCAAATCCTTTTTCGATGGATTTTATTAATTGGCTGAGTTTTTACGCATTGTTCAAAGCCTAGACCAGCGGTTGTTTGCATGAAGCCGAACGTATTTTGTTATATGCTTGCCACCTCGATATTATTCTGACAAAAATTGGGCACTCTTCATCTCCATCTTCCCGCACGTGCATATGCTGATAGCAATACGGCGAATTTGCCCCAGTTATCCTGCGCCTACACGTTGTACGAAAAACCGCACAACGTGGAGCGTGCCGGAATTGCGACGCTACAGGAATTATCCGCACTCATACGCAACACCAAAAATGTGGTGCTTATCGTTGCCGCCGCTGATGTGACGGTGTTGCGCGCCGCCGTACCACCGCTGTCTGCCGCAAAATTGCGTGCTGCGCTGCCTAATCTGATTGAAGATAAATTACTAACCGATGTCGCCGAAAGTGTCATGGTATGTTCATCCACCGGCAACATGCGCAGCGTCGCGGTCATGCAGCGCGCTTGGCTGCTTGAGCTCATCCTGGTCTTGCGCGAACTTGGCGCGCAACTGATAAGCGCGTTACCCGAACAACTCTGCCTGCCCTATAGCACTGGCCAGACTAGCGCACACATTAGCGAACATCCCAATGGCATCTCACTTGCCATACGCACGTCCGACGATGAAGGCATGGGCATACTGCAAGACTCTCCCGAAGCATCGCTACAGGCATTGCGCGCGCTGCTACCCGACCAAGATATAGCCTTGTTCGTAGCACCCGCTTCGCTATCGCGTTATCAATCTCTGTTGTCGGGCGATGCACACATCCAAGTCAGCGCGGATGACACAACACGCTGGCAATTATCCAAGCTGGATTTGGCAACGGGTCTAGGCACATCGGCGCAAGCCAGTTGGAACTGGCAACCGTGGAAATGGCCGCTGGCACTGGCAACTTTGCTGCTGCTCGTCAACACACTGGCGTTGAATCTCGGCTGGTGGAACATGAGCCGCGAAGCCGCCAATCTGCGCGCCAGCATGAAGCAAATCTATGTGTCGGCATTTCCCAAAGAGACGGTCATTCTTGATCCGCTGTTGCAGATGCAACAAAAAATTGCCGCCGCGCAACGCGGCAACGGTCTGGGGGCAAGTGACGATTTCGCCAACCTCGCCGCCGAATTCGGACAGGCTTGGTTAAGCGTTTTGCCCGCCGCGAATTCGGTAATCACCGGCATCGAATATCACGAGCACAGTTTGATTGTGCGGTTCAAATCCGATGTATCCGCGACCGCCATGCAAACCGCGCTGGCGACGCGCAATCTCGCGCTGGAAAACAGCGCGAATCTCACTTGGCAAATCAGGAGTAAAAAATGAAACTCCTCATCACCAAGCTGCAACTATCGGTAAACGCTTTTTGGTCGGTGCGCGATGCGCGTGAACGCAAATTATTATTAATCGCCGCCGCGTTCATTGTCGTCGTGCTGTATTACTTGTTGCTCATCGCTCCCGCTCTCGCCGGGCGCGAAAAACTCAAGCTGGCGTTACCGCAACTACACGAGCAAGTCGCGCAAATGCAAGCCATGTCGGTGGCGGCGACTAGCTTATCCAGTCAAGCGCAAACCACTGTTCCTACCATGAGCAAAGAGACACTCAGCAACTCGATGAGCGCGCACGGATTGAGCGCGTCCGGTGTCAGCATGGTGGGCGATTCCGCGCAGGTACAGTTGAACAATGTGTCATTCGCGCAGACGCTGGCGTGGCTGGATGAGCTGCAAAAAACCGCCCGCGTCAGCGTAAGCGAGGCGAAATTTGGCGCGCTGACCAAACCCGACCAAGTCGATGCGACCC
>JBAVPP010000291.1:0-1683 GCA_049693175.1 Gallionella sp.
AAGACCCCCAAGGAAACGCCATTACATTACCTTTCACCAACTCGCCGAGAGATTCGACGACTCCACGCTACTTTATTTCATTTAGCGTGCCCCCAGACCAAGTCAAATATACGCTTTTGGCCACGGCACAAAGCAATCAAAACGACCCGCAATGTGGGAATCTGACGTTGTCGAGCACAGGTGCTCGCGACGCAAGCGGAACTTCGGCGGCTGCTGGTTGCTGGAGCAAATAGGAACACTAGATAATGTCACGATTGTTAACTTGTACGAAGTAATCACTATAGCTAGTCGTCCCTGAACAATCCAAGAAAGGCGTATTTATTGGGGTTGATGGCTATTCAACTGAAGCAGGATTTGCAAGAATTCGGCGTGTCGAGTACGGATTCGCTTTTCGCAGCAAACTGTTTATAGCAGCCTTCAACATCGACTGGCTCGCGCTTGAAGTTGGGGTTTTTCAGGGACGACTAAGTAGTTTGTGAAATCGTTGGGACCTTCAGTTTTGAATAACCGGAATTGACGGATTTCCAATTTCTCATGTAGGTAATTCCTTACTGAATGACTAAGTCGATCCTTATGTGGTACTTAAGCTGACAATAAAATCAAGATTCCCTGATAGTGAATTCCGGGAGATTTTGAGATTATCACATCCGGAGTAAATCGTACTTGCTTGTGTCGCGACAAGGCGACTGACATCAATTCGCCTTCTTTTGCCATCGGGAGAGTCCGGATGCGCGGGCCTGGCAACACGGGAATGCGGCTGTTTGCATTCTATTTACGACCATAGGTGGAGGAAAAATGAACCTATGGAACTGCACTAATTCGGGGCATGACAATGCGATCTTTGAGGCGTTATTCGGAATTGTCTTGATGACAATAATAGGGCTAGGGCTTGGCTTTTGCTACGCATATGTGCATGCACGGGCATCTGAATTCGCACAGTCATATTGTGTCTTTAAGTAAGGCGGAAGATCACCCGATATCGGGGACGTCTTTGGGGACGTCGGAAGTGAAGCGATCAGGGAAGCGCTAAATATCCTGAGCGAACCGGGGCGCGATGACAGGAAAATTCTATTGAGTTGCATTACTGGTTCTTGGTAACAAATATATTAGGTGTGTCATGGCAAAGTTAACTTGGAGTACAGATTTGAACACGGGTATCGAGGTGATCGACGGGCAACACAAAAAGATTGTTGAATACGTCAACCAGCTTGAAGACGCAATGTCCCGCGGGGGGAAAAGAAAGCCGATTGAGAATGCGATAGTAAAACTTGTGAACTACACCGTTTCTCACTTCGCGTTCGAAGAAAGCATACAGGAAAAAGCTCAATATCCATTCTTGCGGGCGCATAAGAGAGTCCATGACGTTCTGGTTAAACGCATAACTGACTTTCAGGCGCGATTCGGGTTGGGCGAAGAAGTTGCCGGAGAATTGCACAAACTGATGTCCACCTGGCTACTCAATCATATCAGGTACGACGATATGGACTATGTTGCTTCAGTTGGAAGCAATTGGGAACAGCACTGTCGGGACGCGTTCCAGGATCAGTTTTCGGAATCAAGAAATGGGATTTTTTGGCGGACTGTTCAGCTGATTACGCCGGGTAAATCGATGCTGAGTATGTTCCCCAGGTGAAGTGGATACCATTGACCGTTGTTCGGGTAGGGCTCGGAATAATTGCTAAA
>JBAVPP010000292.1:0-2272 GCA_049693175.1 Gallionella sp.
GCCGGACGCGGTGTGATTCACTCCGAAATTCCCGAACAAAAAGACGGCGTGATGGAGGGTTTTCAGTTGTGGCTGAACTTGCCGTCGCAACGCAAGCTATGTGAGCCGTGGTATCGAGATTTTGCCAGTGCAGATATACCCGAATACGTTACGGATAGTGATGTGACAGTGCGCGTCATCGCGGGGCAAAGCAACGGTGTCGCGGGCGCGGTCACGCGTGAAATGACCGAGCCGATTTATCTCGATATTCATCTGCCGGCTGGCACGAGTTTTTCTACCGCATTGCCTGCCACGCACAACGCATTTATCTATGTGTATCGCGGCGGGGTGAGTGTGGGTGATGTGGCAGTTCCCGTGCAGCGCATGGGTATTTTAAGCAATACGAATGAGGCGGATGGCGTGAAGATTTCCGCGACCGAAGCAGCACGCGTGATTTTGGTCGCGGGTAAACCGCTCAACGAAGCTATCGCGCAATACGGTCCGTTCGTGATGAACACGCAGCAGGAAATTGAAGATGCGATCAGTGATTTTCGAAATGGGAAATTGGCATAGCTTAATGAGTGATTCTGCCCCAGCAGCCTTTTCATCTCGGCATTTGCAGCATTATGGGATAAACACGCCGCATCGATTGATATTGAAGTTTGCCCATATACACCGAGCATGTTACTGTCTCGTTACAGATAATTTATCTCGCGGACTTCTTCAATTTTTTGTTCGGATTACACATGACATATTGCCTTGCAATCAATACCAACACAGGGTTCGTGCTTTGCTCTGACTCGCGCACTAATGCCGGCTTCGACAATGTTTCGACTTACTCGAAGATGCACACATTTATTTGGCCGAACAACCGGGTTTTTGCATTGTTGGCCGCCGGTAATCTGGCCACTACTCAGTTGGTAATCAAGCGGCTTCAAGCTGATTTGAATAACGCCATTTTGCCAAATTTGCTCAGCGTGAGCAGTATGCACGAAGCTGTGGACTACGTCGCAACTGTAAGTACAAGCGTGCAGAATTTGCATGTGGTCAAGGATAGTGGCAATGTCAACTTTGAGGCGACTTTTATTTTGGCCGGACAGATAGGTTTGGCAAAACACGAGACATTGATGATCTACCCGCAGGGTAACTACATTCACGAATCCGAGGAACATCCATTTTTGCAAATCGGAGAAATAAAATATGGCAAGCCGATACTGGATAGGGTGGTGAAGCGCGACACACAACTTGAGCCTGCCGGGCGATGTGCCTTGGTTTCCATGAATTCGACGGTGCGCAGCAATCTGACAGTTGCTCCGCCTATCGAACTGTTGATATATCACAGGGATAGCTTGGACTTTAGCCACCGACTTTGTTTGAGCGAAGAAGATTCGTTCGCCAAAAAGATTTCGGCATCTTGGAATGAAGGTTTAGTTTTGGCATTACAGAACTTACCCAAGTTCTCTTGGGAAACAAATGCTGACGAGCAGATGCCATTACTGAGTAATACAAGCACATCATTCTGATTACCTAGCCGCATATTTTTCAAAGTATTGACGGTTTATTCTGTGTTTTCTAACACCAGCCTAAGTAGCAATCAATCCGCACCAATCTGAAGCGTCACGCACAGTCTTCGTGCGGCTATCGTTGCATGAGTGTCTGACAAAACATTAACACTATGATTTTACTTTGTAAGTAAACATGGCTCGATTCATGCTCTTGATTGTTTATAAATCAAAACAATCAAAGGTGCATCAATGAAAAAAGCCTATGACGAAATGCATACTAGCGATGGTTTGGTGCGTGACAATTATCTGAGCTATGCGGCTTGGCTGGACACCATGCCGGATGAGGTCATCGCACGCAAACGCGAAGATGCCGACATCGCCTTTCATCGCGCCGGTATCACCTTCGCCGTGTATGGCGAGGCAAATAGCAAAGAGCGTTTGATTCCGTTCGACATCGTACCGCGCATCATTCCCGCTCAGGAGTGGCGGCGTTTGGAGCAAGGTCTGCGCCAACGGGTGCGCGCCTTAAATGCGTTTTTGCATGACATATATCACGATCAGGAAATCATCAAGGCCGGACGCATCCCCGCTCAACAGATCCTTGGTAACAGCCAGTATCGTCGTGAGATGGTTGGTGTGGATGTACCGGCAGGCATCTATGCGCACATCGCCGGAGTCGATCTGGTGCGCGCCGATCAGGGCAACAGCAGGGGCGAATACTACGTGCTGGAAGACAATCTGCGCACGCCTTCCGGGGTGTCGTACATGCTGGAAAATCGCAAAATGAT
>JBAVPP010000293.1:0-2292 GCA_049693175.1 Gallionella sp.
GGCTCGCTATGAGTGTGATTAACGACGTGCTGAATCAGTTGGAGCAGCGCGGCATTGCTGTCGCGAATGTGCAATCGTCGGTGCGTCCGGTACGGCGCGTGAACGAAATTGGTACAGAAAAATGGAGATGGGCCGCTAGCGCGCTGGTGTTGCTTGCGGCTGCGGCATGGGCGTATCAGGTTTGGTCAGGCGCGCATAATCTTGCACATACGCGAACACAATCGGCAGTCGGCACGGCAACAGACAATCTACCTCGCGTATTTGAGAAAGCGATGCCGGCCTCGCGTTTTAGTTTTGAGTTAAGTTCAGTGCCGGTGTCCAACCTGATGCGGGTAAAAAATACGGCATCGCCTATCGCACCGGTGCTTGCACCATCTGTCGGACAAGTCTTACAGCAAACGATGCCGGCGCAAGCGACTTTTAATGCTCCCACTCGCGCCATCAAGCAAACCAGTCCCGCGCAACAAGCAGATGCAGAGTTTCGCAAAGCGGTACAACTGATGCAGCAAGGCCGCATTAACGAGGCGATAGCGGGCTATGAAGCCGCGCTGCGTTTGGATGCAGGACACGACGCCGCGCGTCAGGCTTTGGTTGCCTTGTTGCTGGAAAATAAACGCAACGGTGATGCGGAGCAAGTGTTGCAAGAGGGTTTACAGAACAAGCCCGCGCACACCGGATTTGCGATGTTGTTGGCAAGATTGCAAATCGAACATGAGGCGTTGGATGGGGCAATTGCCACGCTGGAAGCAACACTGCCATATGCCGGGCAACAAGCCGATTTCCATGCTTTTTATGCAGCCTTGTTACAGCGCAAAAATCGCCATCAGGATGCCGTCACGCAATATCAGATTGCCCTGCAAGCCATGCCGAATAAGGCGACTTGGCTGATGGGTTACGGCATATCGCTACAGGCTTTATCGCACTCTGAACAAGCCAAAGCCGCTTACGAGCACGCACTTGCCACGCAAACTTTAAGCGCGGATTTGCAAACTTTCGTGCAGGGAAAACTCAAAGGACTTTAAGGTAATGTCGGTTTATTCAGGTTCAAGTTGATAAACTAATATCAACTTACCCGTCCACAAAATCAGGCCTCACTCACGATTTTTAGGCGAGCTTTTTGAGTTGATACAGCATTTCTAGCGCGTCCTTCGGGCTCAATTCATCCGGTTGTAATTCGCGCAGCGATTTTAAAGCGGGATGTTCTTCGAGTTCGGGTGTGTCGGCGATGGTGGTGAACAAATCGCCTTGCGGATGTTGTGCCGCGCTGTGTTGTTCGAGTTTGCGCAATTGTTTTTTCGCGGCGCGGATTACGTCGTTGGGTACACCTGCGAGTGCGGCGACTTGCAGGCCGTAGCTTTGGCTGGCCGCGCCTTCGTTTACGCTGTGTAAAAACACGATGCTGTGCTGATGCTCGATGGCGGCGAGATGGACATTGGCGAGTTGCGTGTACTCTTCCGACAAGCGCGTGAGTTCAAAATAATGCGTGGCAAAAAGTGTGTAGCTGCGGTTTTTTTCCAGCAGGTGGCGCGCGATGGCGTAGGCCAGGGCGAGACCGTCGAAGGTCGAAGTGCCGCGTCCGATTTCATCGACTAACACCAAACTTTTTTCCGTGGCGTTATGCAAAATATTTGCCGCCTCGGTCATTTCTACCATGAAGGTGGAGCGTCCGCTGGCGAGGTCATCCGACGCGCCGATGCGGGTAAAAATCTGGTCGATTTCACCCAAGCTTGCAGCCGTCGCGGGTACAAAACTACCGACATGCGCGAGCAACGCGATGATGGCAACCTGGCGCATGTAAGTAGATTTACCGCCCATATTCGGGCCGGTGATGAGCAGCGTGTGTCGTGCGTCGTTGAGTGTGCAATCGTTCGGTGTGAACTGATCGACTTGCGCTTGCACCACCGGATGGCGACCTTGTTTGATGTCGATTTGCGCGTCGTTGGAAAATTGCGGCGCGCTGAAATTCAGCGTGGCGGCACGTTCGGCGAAAGTGGCCAGCACGTCCAATTCAGCAATCGCGGCGGCAATGTTTTGTAGTTGCGCAATGTGTGGCGCGAGTGCATCCAATAATTGTTCGTAGAGAAATTTCTCACGCGCCAGTGCGCGGTCATTCGCCGATAACGCCTTATCCTCAAAGGCTTTTAGCTCAGGTGTGATGTAACGTTCGGCATTTTTCAGCGTTTGGCGACGGCGATAATCTTCCGGCACATTCACCGATTGCGCGGCACTCACCTCGATGTAAAAACCATGCACGCGGTTGTATTCCACCTTGAGCGTGGAGATGCCGGTGCG
>JBAVPP010000294.1:0-3057 GCA_049693175.1 Gallionella sp.
GTGCAAGGCGCGGTGACGGTCTCGGTAAAATAAGTTTGGCCATGCAGAATTTTATTTACGCGCTGATACAAATTCTGCATAACTTCGGGGCGGTGGCGATAGTCGGCATCGCCGCCGCTTCGTTGTGGCTGGCGGGCGGCAATACGGTGCTGCTGCATCGCCTGGCTATATTCACCGCCTTGGCTTGGTTAATTCAGGCGATGAGCGGCGCGTTTTTTGGACTCTCCACTTTTTATTTTGAGCATCATTTGCCCGACATACACGGCATCGCGGTGGACGCGCTTATCGTCAAAATGTTGTGTGCCGCAAGCGGGATTATTTTGGCGGTCATGTATATCAAACGCGATGCGCAATTGAGTGTGGCGAGTGCGACTTCCATCTGGCGCATTCTGCTGGCGTTGGGTGTGGTGGCATTATGTTCGGCGGCTTTTTTGCGATGGTTTTCTTGACGCATCACGAAGTTTTCACAGGCGGCGCGGGGGTTGGCGGCGGCGTAGTCACGATGGATGTTGTACAGGTATAATCCCGCACCCACAATTCGGTGCGAGCGATTAAATATGCACCCAAGCAATCCACTATCAAGGAGATATTCATGCGTATAGGCATTCCTGCGGAGACGCGCGCAGGCGAAACCCGTGTTGCAGCGACACCCGAAACGGTGAAAAAAATGCTGGCATCGGGTCACTCTGTGATGGTGCAAAACGGTGCGGGCGCAGGTGCGCACATTCCCGATGCGGAATTTCAAGCGGCGGGCGCGACCTTGGTTGATGCCGATGCGCTGTATGCGCAGTCGCAAATCGTACTCAAGGTTAAATCGCCCACCGCTGAAGAATTGGCGAAGTTGCCGCGTGAATCCGTGTTGATCGGTTTGCTCACGCCGCATGTCGCCGAGCAAGTCGCGGCGTATACCCAACAAGGCATCACCGCATTTGCAATGGAAAAATTGCCGCGCACCTCGCGTGCACAAGCGATGGATGTGCTGTCCTCGCAAGCCAATATCGCGGGTTACAAAGCGGTGATACTGGGAGCGAATATTTACCCGCGCTTCATGCCGATGTTGATGACGGCGGCAGGCACGGTGAAAGCCGCGCGCGTGTTGATTTTGGGCGTGGGTGTGGCGGGTCTGCAAGCCATCGCCACCGCCAAACGTTTGGGCGCGGTGGTCGAGGCATCCGATGTGCGACCCGCAGCCAAAGAACAAGTGGAATCGCTGGGCGCAAAATTTATCGACGTGCCTTACGAGACCGATGAGGAACGCGAAATTGCGAAAGGTGTGGGCGGCTATGCGCGTCCGATGCCGGCAAGCTGGATGCAACGCCAAGCGGCACTGGTCGCCGAGCGTGCCAAGCAAGCCGACATCCTCATCACCACCGCGCTGATTCCCGGCAGCGCCGCGCCGGTGTTGTTGCACGAAGACACCGTCAAACAAATGAAACCCGGCTCGGTCGTGGTGGATATGGCGGTGGAAGCGGGCGGAAATTGTCCTTTGTCCGAAGCCGGAAAAACAGTGGTGAAATATGGCGTGACGATTGTCGGCGAAACCAATTTGCCCGCGCTGGTGGCGACGGATGCGAGCGCGTTTTATGCGCGCAATTTGCTTAATTTCCTTAATTTGTTGTGCGACAAAACCGGCGCGATGAATATCAATCTGGAAGATGACATCATCGCCGGAACCTTGTTGTGCAAAGACGGCGCGGCTTTTGTTCCTGCGGCTAAATAATTCACGGATAAAATTATGTCTGGAGTAGTCGATCCTTTAGTTTTGAATCTCACTGTTTTCGTGCTGGCGATTTATGTGGGCTATCATGTGGTGTGGAATGTCACGCCCGCTTTGCATACGCCGTTGATGGCGGTGACCAATGCGATTTCCGCGATTGTCATTGTCGGTGCGATGTTGGCGGCGGCCTTGACCGAAACGACCCTGGGTAAAACCATGGGCACGCTGGCGGTGGCGTTGGCGGCGGTCAATGTATTCGGCGGATTTTTAGTGACGCGGCGCATGTTGGCGATGTTCAAGAAAAAAGATAAAAAAGTTCCGCATGGAGGTGCGCAATGAGCATGAACCTCGTCGCACTTTTATATCTCATTGCCAGTGTGTGTTTTATTCAAGCGTTAAAGGGATTGTCCAATCCCAACACTTCGATACGCGGCAATATTTTCGGCATGACCGGCATGGCAATCGCGGCTGTCACCACCGCCGCACTCATCGTCAATCTGGCCGGTTCGATGAGCGGTCTGGGCTATGTGCTGGGCGCGTTGCTGGTTGGCGGCACGGTCGGTTCGGTCATGGCGAATCGCGTCGAAATGACCAAGATGCCGGAGCTGGTGGCGTTCATGCACAGCATGATAGGCTTGGCGGCGGTGTTCATCGCGGTAGCGGCAGTTGCCGAGCCTCACGCCTTGTTGCACGGCTTGGATAAAGGCGCGGCAATCCCGGTCGGCAATCGTTTGGAATTATTCCTCGGTGCGGCAATCGGCGCGATCACCTTCTCCGGCTCTGTGATTGCTTTCGGTAAGCTCTCCGGCAAATATAAATTCCGTTTATTCCAAGGTTCACCCGTGCAATTTTCCGGTCAGCATATGCTGAATCTGGTAATCGCGTTGACGATGGTCGGTATGGGAGTCGCGTTCATGTTCAGTGAAAGCTGGACGGCATTTTTTACCATGCTGGCACTGGCATTTGTGTTGGGCGTGTTAATCATTATTCCGATTGGCGGCGCGGATATGCCGGTGGTGGTATCTATGCTGAATTCCTATTCCGGCTGGGCGGCGGCAGGCATTGGTTTCTCGCTGAATAATTCCATGCTGATTATTGCCGGCTCGTTGGTCGGCAGTTCCGGCGCGATTTTGTCCTACATCATGTGCAAGGCGATGAACCGCTCGTTTTTTAATGTCATCTTGGGCGGCTTCGGCGGCGCGGCGGCGGCAGAAACGGCAGGCGATGGCGTGCAAAAAACCTATCGCAGTGGCAGTGCCGATGATGCCGGTTTCTTAATGGGCAATGCCGATTCCGTCATTATCGTTCCGGGTTATGGTTTGGCGGTGGCACGCGCACAG
>JBAVPP010000295.1:0-1665 GCA_049693175.1 Gallionella sp.
CCGCGCAAACGGTACATGCGCGAATCGCCAACATGCGCGACTGCCACACGGTCGTCGTAGAACAGCGCGGTGACGATGGTCGTGCCCATACCCGCATACTGAGGCTGGCTCTGCGCCGCGCGAAAAATGGACAGGTTCGCCTTCTTCACGTTGTCACGCAACAGCGTTACGCCCAGCTCTTCTCCCGTGTCACTCAGATCCTCCGGGTGTGCGCCCTCCAGCATATGCCGCACTTCGCTCGACAAGACCGAAACGGCGATTCCGCTCGCCACTTCGCCCGCATTATAGCCGCCCATGCCGTCCGCCAGCACCACCAATCCGAGATTCGCATCATAGGCGACGCTATCCTCGTTATGCGAACGCACCATCCCAGGGTTGGTCTGGCTTACTATTTCAAGCGCATCTTGTATATCCACATACACCCCTGCAAACTTCTTCTCGTTATCGTTTATGTCTCAATTACAAGCTGGCCGCACACTGCCGTATCGCTTCCGCCATCGCGCTACCGCTCGCATAACGGTCTTCGACCTTCTTCGCCAATGCCTTGTCGATGATGGCTACCACGCACGGAGGCAGATCCGGATTGATATTCAGGATATCCATATGCCGTTCGTTGGCAATACGGAACATCAACTGTGCCATCGAATCGCCCGCGAACGGCAGCTTACCACAGGCCAGTTGGTACAAACTGACCCCCAGCGAGAACAGATCCGAATGCCCCTCGATCTTGACGCCCGACAATTGCTCCGGCGACATGTACGATGGCGTACCCAACACCATGCCGGTTTTGGTCTTGGATGAATCGGTGATGCGTGCGATGCCGAAGTCGGTGACTTTCACCGTATCGCTGTCTGGGTCGTACATGATGTTGGCGGGCTTGATGTCACGGTGCACCACGTTCAGGCTATGCGCATAACTCAACGCATCCGCCACGCGCGCGACGATGCTCAGCACTTTGGGCAGCGGCAACAAATTGGGCAGCTTGGTGTATTCCGTCAAATCTTTGCCCTTGAGGAACTCCATCGCGATGTAGGCAAGGTCGTGCTCTTCGCCCGCATCGTACATGGTGACGATATTGGGATGGTTCAGGCGTCCCGCCGTTTCGGCTTCGCGGAAAAAACGCGCCTTGACGTCTTCCAGTTCGTCCGCCTCAAACTCCTGCGACAAGGCCATCGTCTTGATCGCCACCACACGGCTGATCTTGGGGTCCTTGCCCAGGTAGACCACACCCATCGCGCCCTTGCCCAACTCCTTCTCGATCTCGTAGCGCCCCAGCATGGGCTTGGCCAACCCGACTTGATCCAGCTTCATCGTGCTGTCGTTGCTGCGCCCCGAGGATCCCCCAAGTATGATGGTTTCCGCCATCGCCTTGGATTGAGCAGTGCGCGCTTCCAGATCACGGAATTTCGGATTGTGGTCGGCCATATATTTAAACACTGATTCGGCCTTGTTGAACTGGCGCTTGCGTTCAAAATCCAGCCCCAAGTTGTACAGCACGTCCATCAGACTGTCGTCCAACGGCACCTTACGGAATTTGTCGAAAGCCATATCCAGTTGGCCTTGGCCCTGGAACGCCAGCCCGAGCATCCGATTGCTCTCCGCGGAATCGGCGTCGGACTTGATCTTGCCTTTTTCCGTCAGCAGAAAGCGCTTGGTGGTCAGCAG
>JBAVPP010000296.1:0-1996 GCA_049693175.1 Gallionella sp.
CAGCCCGTGTGGGCTGTTTATGGCGAAGGTTGAGGCTTAAGTTTTTTCAGGCAACGCGATTTTATTGTCGGTGCTAAATTGATAATCTTTGAAAATGTGTTCCGCGCTCAAGCTCTGGTAAGTGCCATCGGCGTTGCGGTGTGTGGTGTCTTTGAGGCGGTAGGTGTAATGACCACATGTCCAGCAATCGTAGTTGCGCATGTGGGTACACAAACAGGTTTTTTCTTTGACCGAGATTTTTTTCTCGTTCGGGTGCAAAGCCACTTCGGCGTTATACGCCTCGATGTAGGCACAACTGCCGTTCGCGTCCAACAGATAGCCGTAAGCCTCGCAGTTCGGGCGTATGCCCGCACCTATGGACGGGCTGGTGCTAATCATGCGCATCGGATAACCGGTCGGCGACGTGGTGTTGACTTCCATCTGGTCTTCGGTGGATTTGAAATATTCTTGGCGAACTTTCTCCGGTATGCCGCATTCCTTCGCGACGGTGAAACGCGTTGCCACTTGCACGCCGGCGCAGCCCGCTTCCATAAAATTTACCGCGTCTGTGCCGGTGAAAATGCCCCCAGCTGCAATTAAAGGAATGTTTAATTGTTCGGTTTGCAGATGCGCGAGAATTTCTTTGGTGATGGTCATCAAATCATATTCTGCCCAGTCCATGCCGAAGCCCAAATGTCCACCCGCCAACGGACCTTCGACCACGATGAAATCGGGCAGGCGATTGAGTTTTGCAGTCTTGCGCAGGAACAATTGCAAGGCGCGCACCGACGAGACGATGATGCCGAGTTTTGCATCGCGGAAACGCGCATTGTCTTTCATTAAATCGAACGAGCCGAGGTGTAAACCCGCACTCAGCGTGATGCCGTCGATGCCCGCATCCAGCGCGCCATTCAGTCGTACCCGCAGTGTTTCGCGCGGCGAATTCATGGTCAGTTTTTCCATGCAGTTAACGAAAATCATGCCGTCGCCGCGCTTGGCTTCCATGGTGCTGCTGACATGCAAACGGGTCGATTCCGCAACCTGCGCCAAATCGAATTGCACGATGGATTTGTCGGTGATCTCGATGTTGAGTTTGTATTGCTTTTGTTTTTCGCTGACGAATTTGGTTTTGTAGCGGCGGTCAGAAACGGTCGGTAGCATCGCGTCGGAAATATGCCCGACACCGCCCAAGCGCGCGGCTTCCAAAGCCAGTTCGGCGGTGGAAATGTCCACTCCCATCCCGCCTATGATAATAGGCACTACTTCTTGTTTGCCAAAGCGCAAGCGGAAATCATCGACACGTTTCATCTGGTTTCTTTCTGGACAACTGCAAATATTTGAAGGGCGAAGGATGCCACAGATAGCGTGATACTGAAAGTAAAAGCCCTATGTGACGTTCAACTGAATCACACCATTCCCCGTAATGACAGGGTTTGAGCAGGATGAGTCGATTTTGCCGTGCGGGGTACAACAGAAACCGTTTATGATTTCGCACATGACACAAAATATTTCCAACAACGCCCAACTGCTCGCCCGTAGTCTTGCAGCCGTCTGGCATCCCTGTTCGCAGATGAAACATTATGAGCAATTCCCCTTGCTGCCTATCGCGCGCGGTAAAGGCGTGTGGCTCTACGATTATGATGGCAAGCGTTATTTGGACGCGGTGAGTTCTTGGTGGGTGAATTTGTTCGGTCACAGCAATCCAACTATTAACGCGGCGTTGCGCGACCAGCTGGAAACGTTGGAGCATGTGATGCTGGCGGGTTTTACGCATGAACCGGTGGTGCAGTTATCCGAGCGTCTGCGCGGGCTTGCGCCGCAGGGTTTGGGGCATTGCAGTTATGGTTCGGACGGTGCTTCGGCAATCGAAATCGCATTGAAAATGAGCGCGCATTTTTGGCGCAACAACGGACAACCTGACAAGACCCAATTCATTAGCTTACAAAACAGTTATCACGGCGAGACGCTGGGCGCGTTGTCGGTCACCGATGTCGCAATCTTTCGCGACGCGTATGGC
>JBAVPP010000297.1:0-6262 GCA_049693175.1 Gallionella sp.
TTTAACTGGATTCCCGCCTGCGCGGGAATGACGGATTATCACAGGTTTTCCTATGTTATTTAGAACCGCGAACTTATCACAGCTAGACCAATTCGATGAAATCATCGATGTGCGCACGCCTGCGGAATTCGCCGAAGATCATCTGCCGGGCGCGATTAATTGTCCGGTTTTTTCCAACGAAGAGCGCGTCACCGTCGGCACCTTATACAAGCAAGTGTCGCCATTCGAGGCGCGCAAAGTCGGCGCGGCGGTGGTGGCAAAAAATATCGCGCATCATCTCGAAACGCGTTTTCACGACCATCCGAAATCTTGGAAGCCGCTGATTTATTGCTGGCGCGGCGGACAGCGCAGCGGCGCGATGAGCATCATACTCGCGCAAGTCGGCTGGGCAGCGCACAAACTGGAAGGCGGCTACAAAGCCTATCGACGCTCCGTACTGGAGCGGTTGGAAACCCTGCCTGCCGCATTCGACTATCGCGTGATTTGCGGCGCGACCGGGTCGGGAAAAAGCCGCCTGCTCGCGGCACTAATCGAGCGCGGCGCGCAAGTTTTGGATCTCGAGTACCTGGCGCAACATCGCGGCTCGGTATTGGGAGGCATTCCAGAACAACCGCAGCCGTCGCAAAAATGGTTCGAGAATTCATTGCTGCAAACGCTGCAAAAATTCGATACTGCACAGCCGGTTTTTGTCGAAGCGGAAAGCAATAAAATCGGTCGCATCGTCTTGCCGGCATCGCTGCATAACGCCATGCATCAAGCCGAATGTGTGATGCTGGACACCACGCCGGAAGCGCGTCTGGGTTTGTTGATGCAAGACTATCGCCACCTCGTGGACGCGCCGGAAAAACTCAGTCTATTGTTGCAAGTGCTGCACACTTTTCACGGGCAAAAACGCATAGAACATTGGCATGGGTTGATTCACGCGCGACAATTCCGCAGCCTGGTAACAGAGTTGCTGGAACTGCATTACGACCCCAGCTATTTGCGCGCATTGGGCAAACATTATGCGCGGTTGGAACAAGCGCGCCATGTGCCGCTGGATGATTTGTCCCATGACGCGTTGCTGAGAATCGCCGGCGCGCTGCGTTAGCGACAATCCGTTTTCTTTAGCTCGCTCGCCGGAAACTCTTTTTGCAACGCGTTTAGTTTATCCGCGACACGCGTGTCGATTTGGTTAAACACGAACACGGTCGCTTTGAGTTTGCTGGCACGCTCGCCCACCTTCGCGCTACGCACATCTTTGGCATTCAGACTGTCCAAATATTTTTGCGCGGCATCTTTGGTTTTGAATATACCCAGCGAGATTGCGTGCTGGAATTCGCCATCTTCCTGCACAATAAAATATTCCTCGACTCCGCGCGCTTTAAGTTGCGCGATTTTCTGGTTGGTGGCGGCTTTATCTTTAAGCGGCGGAATGTAGACCCAATACCCTATGCTGTATTCGACGATATGCTGGGACAGTTTTTCACCCAATGAAAATATCGCCAAGGCATCGCTGGCACGCTTCAAATCCGCGCCGGAAAAATCACTCCATTCCATACACAGCGGCGCGGCATTCTCCGCATTTTTATTGATCTCCGGCACTGCCGATGTGACCGCCTTGGACGACACAACAGGCGGCGCGTTGAGCAAATGTATCTTGCCCTCGTTCAAAGCGGGCTGGGTCAGTTCCGCCGAACTGTCGCCCAATAAATCGCCGCGCATTACCGCGAAAAAAATCAGATTGGCGACCAGCAATATTCCGAGCAACACTTTCATTCCGCACTAACCTCCTGGGCGATTATCTTGAGTCCCTGTAATACCATATCCTTCACCGGAATAACCGGCAATTTAAGCAGCTCATGCACCGCGTGCGCCGCGCCGCCGCTCAATATTACCGGTGCTTGCCTGTCATGCAACAATGCATATTGCCGCTCTATCGCACCACAGGTGGCTTGCAACGCGCCACTGCAAATCCCATCGGCGGTACTCAACGGTAGTTCCGCGTATTTTCCCTCGCACGGTCTTGCGCTGGATTGCAATTGCGCGGTGTTGAGATGCAAACTATTTTGCATCATCGCAATGCCCGGCAAAATCAATCCGCCTATGAATTCGCCCGCTTCCGACAATGCATCGATGGTCGTCGCCGTGCCGCAATTCACCATCAGCGCGGCACTGCCGAAACGATGCCATGCCGCGATCAACGCCGCCCAGCGGTCGCTGCCCAATTGTTCCGGTGTGGTGTAACGATTTTGCACGCCGCATTGCGCGGACTGTGCTTGTATAAAACGCACTTGCCAACCGCGTGTCGCACAGGCGGCTTGAATGTGCTGCGCGATTTTTTCCCCCGCCACATTGCTCACCCACACTTCCCGCATCACGGGAAAAGTTGCGATGTGCAAATCCAGCGTGTGCGCCTGAACAATAGGAACGGCGGGCAGATGCGTCCATGAACCACCATCCAGCCATGCCCATTTGATGCGCGTGTTACCCGCGTCTATCAATAATCTCATTGCCCACCTCACCCGAATTAAAACTGCGCATACCCTGTGCGGTCTCTAGCCGCAATTCCCCCGTTTCACTCACGCCGCGCGCGATGCCGCTCACCACACTGCCGTCTGGCATGTGCAAATTCAGCGGCAAATTTTGCCGCGCATGATGACTTTCCCACTCGGCGCGCAAATTCACAAAACCCCGCCGCGCGAACTCGTCCAGCACCGTCGCCAATTCTTGCAACAATACGGCGAGCAAGACATTACGCGACGGCAAAATCTGGCACACTTGATCCAGCGCGCTCGCGGCTTGGTCTATGCGCTGCTCCAAATGCAAAGGCAACGAGCAATTCAAGCCTATGCCGATCACCACCGCGCACGGTCCCAACATATCACCTTGCGCTTCGATCAACACGCCACCGAGTTTGCCGTGCGCACTCAACACATCGTTCGGCCATTTCAAATTCACACCTTGCGCGCAGATTTTTTGCACGGCGCGGGCGATCGCCAGTCCCACCGCCAAACTCAAGCCGGACAAGGCATTCAGCCCGCAGTCGAATCGCCATATCAAAGAAAAAGTCAGCGCGTTGCCCAGACCGGAATGCCAAGTCCGACCAAGTCGTCCGCGTCCGGCGGTTTGCAATTCCACCGCCAACACCGCGCCGCTAACCGCACCTTGCGCGGCACGTTGCAATAACAAGGCATTGGACGAAGTCGCTTGCGGCAAAATTTCGATTTGAAAGCGCGTTGCCGATGCGCCGAGCAAACTCGCAATCTCACTCGCGTCCAAGCGTTGCCAAGATTGCGCTAGGCGATAGCCGCGCCCTTGCACACGCTGCACCGATATTCCCGATGCTTCAATTTCGGTCAAAGTATTGAACACCGTCGCGCGCGACACATTCAATAATTGCGCCAATGCCTCGCCGGAATGGAATTCGCCGTCACTCAGCAACGCCAGCAAACGCCAGGCGCGCGTGCCCAATTCACGATGCACCGCGAGCTCCTTTGCGCGCCACCGGTGCCACGTTAAGCAGTTTTATGATTTGCTCGCGCTGCGCCAGCGCGTCCCGATAACCGAGGTCGATGACCGCGTTGCAGAATTTTTTTTCCGAGAGCAAATAACTCACCAGCGACGTGCCGCTATGTTGGCGCACCCCGACCAATCGCAGCAGCCATCGTATGGTCCACGGCAGCTCGTGGGCGTAACGTTCCGCGATTTTTTCGATGGACTGACTGGGCGAAATCGACAGCACTTCGACATGTTTGAGATTGAGTTTTTCGCTCATTTCTTCGGGTATGGCGGCGACCAGATGATTGATCTGCTTCAAGCGTTCCAAGTCGACTTCCATACTGTCCAGAAAAATACTGTTCAAGGCATGTCCGGCGATGTGTGCCAGCGACGGATAGCCACCGATGTCATCGCGTTTGACCGGATCGTAATCGTCGTCATGCGTCACACCCACCACCAGCATCCGCGTCGCACCCAGATGGATAGCAGAACTCAGCGGCGCGATTTGGCGCATCGAACCATCGCCAAAATATTCGCGATTGATGAGCACGGCGGGAAAGATGAACGGTATCGACGACGATGCCAGCAAGTGCTCCATCCTGATTTTGGTCGAGACACCGACGCGACGCGTGCGCTTCCACGGCATGATGTCGCGCACCCCCTGATAAAAAGTCACCGACTGTCCCGACCCATATCCCGAAGCCGTGATACTCAGCGCGAACAACAAGCCCGCGTCTATGCTTTCCTGAATTTTTTCACAGGGCAGCACTTCCTCCAGCAACTCCACCAGCGGTGAATTATCCAACATGGAAATTTGCCTGGGCATACGAAAACCCATGCTGCCCATGAGTAAGCCGGACAACCACAATATGCTGTTATTGAACACACCCACCACATCGGTGCGATATACCTGATTGGCGTGGAAGTTGCGCCAGATGTTGTGCGTGTATTGCACACCTTTGCGAAAATTGCCGGCGTTCACCGCCAGCGCGGTGGCGTTCAACGCGCCCGCCGATGTGCCGCAAATAATCGGGAAAGGATTGTGCGCGTGACGCGGCAAAAATTCGGCAATCGCTTTGAGTACGCCGACTTGATAGGCGGCGCGCGCGCCACCTCCTGTCAGAACCAAAGCAATGCGTTGCTCCATCAAACTTTTCCCAATTTAATTTTTGTGTACCGAACTCAGCGCGTCTTGCAGCGTTTCTTCGGGCAACACGTTAAGCATTTCCGACAAATCATCGGCGGCATTCATCGCTTCATGCGACATGGTTTCCGGGTCGCTATGTGCGATATATATCGCCGCCGCGCCGACTACTTTGAGCAACGTGGCGCGCTCCGCCATCAGCATTTCCACTTGCTCGCCCAACAAACCGATTTCATTTTTATTCATGCTTTTTCCTTGTGTGTTTTCACGCCGGCGACTGCCAGCGCGCTCATATTGACGATACGTCGTACCGTCGCGGTGGTGGTTAAAATATGCGCGGATTTATTCGCGCCCAATAAAATTGAACCGATAGTCACGCCCTCGCCCGCCGTCATTTTAAGCAGATTGTAGGCGATATTCGCCGAGTCCAAATTCGGCATGACGAGCAGATTGGCACTGCCTTTCAAACGCGAACTGGGGAAAATTTCGTTGCGCATTTTTTCCGACAAGGCCGCATCGCCGTGCATCTCGCCTTCGACTTCCAACTCCGGCGCGCTCTGTTCCAACAGTTCGCGGGCACGGCTCATTTTTTGCGCCGACGCATCCTCGTGACTGCCAAAATTGGAATGCGACAACAGCGCGACTTTAGGCACAATGCCGAAGCGGCGCACCTCGGCGGCGGCGAGCAAAGTCATTTCGGCGATTTGCTCGGCGGTCGGGTCAAGATTCACATGCGTGTCGCATATAAACAGCGTGTGTTTGGGCAATAACAACACGTTCATCGCCGCATACACGCTGCTGCCGGGACGGTGTCCCAACACTTGGTCGATATACAACAAATGCATCAGCGGCTGGAATATCGTGCCGCACAACATCGCATCCGCCGCGCCCATGCGCACCAGCATCGCGGCAATCAGCGTACTGCGGCGGCGCATCTCGCGTTTGGCGGTGTCCATGGTCACGCCTTTGCGTTCCACCAGCTTGTGATATTCGGTGCAATACTCGCGATAGCGCGGATCACTTTCAGGATTCACCAGCTCGAAATCCACCCCCGCGCGTATGCGCAAACCATGCTTGGCGATACGGTTTTCCACCACCGCAGGCCGTCCCACCAAAATCGGAAATGCCAAGCCTTCGTCGACCACAGTCTGCACCGCGTGCAGCACACGCAAATCTTCGCCCTCCGCATACACCAAACGCTTGGGGGCTTTTTTTGCGGCATCAAAAACCGGCTTCATCATCATGTTGGATTCGTAAACAAAACCCGACAACTGTTCACGGTAAGCGTCCATGTTCGCGATGGGGCGTTCCGCCACGCCGCTGTCCATTGCGGCTTGCGCGACGGCGGGCGCGATGCGCATGATGAGACGCGGATCGAACGGTTTGGGTATCAGATGCTCCGCGCCGAAAGACAGATTTTGGTCGCCGTAAACCGACGCGACTTCGGCGGATTGTTCGGCTTCGGCAAGTGCCGCGATGGCATACACCGCCGCGCGTTTCATCGCCTCGTTGATGGTGCGCGCACCCACATCCAACGCGCCGCGAAAAATGTAGGGAAAGCACAAAGCGTTGTTCACTTGGTTGGGATAATCGGAACGCCCGGTCGCCAAAATCGCATCGGGTCGCGCGGCTTTCGCC
>JBAVPP010000298.1:0-3482 GCA_049693175.1 Gallionella sp.
GCTGCAAACCCAATAAACCTTCATAAAACGCGCGCGACTTTTCCAAGTCGGCGGTTAAAAAAGTGACGTGTAAAATGGCGGTAAGCATTTTCATTCCTTGAAACTAGATAACCGTCATTCCCGCCTGCGCGGGAATGACGAACGCACTACAGCGCGCGGACTTTTACGGTCTTGCCTTTTACTTTGCCGGCATTGAGTTTGCGCACCGCTTCAGCCGCGATATTTCTCGCCACGGCAACGTAAGTGGAAAACTCGGTGACGTTGATTTTTCCGATTTGTTCGCGGGTATAAGCTGCATCACCCGTGAGCGCGCCCAGCACGTCACCGGCGCGAATTTTTTCTTTGCGTCCGCCTAAAATTTGCAGCGTCACCATAGGCGCGATGAGCGGTGTGTCGTCGCTACTTTCCAGTTCGTTTAGCTCATGCCATTCGGGTTCTATGCCCATCATTTTTGCGATGGTGATAATACGATGGCGGTCAGTCGGGCCGCACAAACTCAATGCCCAGCCATTTTCATCGGCGCGTCCGGTACGACCGATGCGATGGATGTGAACTTCAGGGTCGGGCGTGACATCGACGTTGATAACGGCTTCGAGTTGGGTGATGTCTAAGCCGCGCGCGGCGACATCGGTTGCCACCAGCACCGAGCAACTGCGATTGGCAAATTGAATCAGCACTTGGTCGCGTTCACGTTGTTCCAAATCACCATTCAGCGTCAGGGCTTTGATGCCTTGTGCGTGCAGGGCTTCGAGCAGCGAACGACATTGTTGTTTGGTGTTGCAAAACGCCAAGGTACTGACGGGGCGATAGTGCTTGAGCAAAATGGCGACGGCTTCCAAGCGTTGCTCGTTATCTATCTTGTAAAAGCGTTGGCGTATCTTGCTTTCTTCATGCTGTTCCAGCAATTTTACTTCTTGCGGATTGTGCATAAATTGGCGTGCCAAACGCGCAATGCCGTCGGGATACGTCGCGGAAAACATCAAAGTCTGACGCGCGCTCGGACAATGTTTGGCAACGTAGGCGATGTCCTCATAAAAGCCCATATCCAACATGCGATCGGCTTCGTCCAGCACCAGCGTGGTGAGCGAATTGAGTTGCAACGTACCGCGCTCAATGTGATCCATGAGCCGACCCGGCGTGCCCACCACGATATGCGCGCCGTGTTCCAAACTGGCGATTTGCGCACGCATCACCGAGCCGCCGCACAGCGTCAGAATTTTGATGTTGTCCGCCGCGCGCGCCAATCGGCGCAGCTCTTGCGTGACTTGATCGGCGAGTTCGCGCGTGGGACACAACACCATCGCCTGCACGCCGAAATGTTTGGGATTCAAGCGCGTCAACAATGGCAAAGCGAACGCGGCGGTTTTACCGCTGCCGGTCTTGGCTTGCGCGAGCAGATCGTGTCCGGCAAGCGTGATGGGCAGACTCGCCGCTTGTATCTCGGTCATCGCCACATAACCGAGTTGCTGCAAAGTCGCTTGCATTGCGGGCGATAAAGCCAGTTCGTGAAACGAGCGGGCGGAGGTTGAGGAAGAAATTTCGCTCATGTTTAATCCCTGCGCTTGCGGGCGAAAAACGGTTTGTACGGCTGGCGTTTTGTGTCATCGACGGGCTTGGGCTTGCGCGTCAACATACTGCGCACGCCTGATTTTTTTGCCGCTTGATGCGCGGCTATTGCTTCCGATAATTGTGCCTCACTGATAAAAATCGTGACGTGTTCGCCCTGCAAATGATAGTCGGCAAGATGTTCTTTGAGGCGATAAATATGCTTGGCGTTATCGTCTTTTTTGCGCTGACTTTCCATCATTTGTTGTGCGTCCGCTGACAACGCGTAGCCACCATCGACTTGCAGAATCAGACCATATGCGGAGAGCCGCGCAAACGCATCGGATAATTTAGTTTCGCCGGGTATCGCGCCCTGTGCCAAATCGGTGGCAGCGATAATCTCGATCAACTCGGCGGGTCGTCGCTTGGCGGCGACGGACAAAGACAATAACAACATAGCATCAACATCGTGAACGGGATACATCGTGAACCTTAAAAAATAAAATGCGGATGAGAGTGTAACTGAAGCCGGCCATTAATTCGTTTCTGACGTATGCAGTCGCCCGGAAAATAGGCTTGCCGAAACGATGAGTGCCGCGCCTAACCAGTCGCGCAGCGACATCGCTTCGCCCGCGAGATAATATGACGATACCGCCGCGACCACCAGTTCGAACAGGAACAACAGCATAGCGCGATTGGAAGGCAAATGCGTCACGCCGTATTGCACCGCGTAACCCACGCCACACATGACAAAACCCAAAATCAGCAGCACCAACCAGTGTGTCACGCTGATCGCCGCCAGTTGTTCCAACGCGCCGCTCTGAAATTCCAGCAACGGCAAAGTCAATGCCGCCGTGCCCAACCACACGCTATAGGATTTGGCTTCCACACTCATATGCGCGGCGCGGCGCGACACCACATTGGACAGTGCGAAACAGATACCTGCTGCCAGTGCTATCCATTCGGAAAGATTCTGCGGCACGGGCAAACCGTGTTGCGGCTCCCACAACATCACCAGTGCGCCACCAAGCGATAGTGCAATCACCGCATAACCATAGCGATTGAGTTTTTCTTGCAGCAGACTATACGACAGCAACACTGTCCACAGCGGCGCGAGATAAAACAGCAGCAACACGCGCATCACATCACCGTGCAACATCGCCAACACATAACCAAAATTCGCGCCACCCGCGCTCAACACCAGCAGCGCGCCCCACCAGCCGACCTGCGGCAACTCACGCCATAAACGCGGCAGCCAAAACGCGCCCAATAGCATCGCCAAACTAAAAGTAATCAGCGTCGCCAGCGCGCCGGACACGCCTGCTTCCTGCAACAGGCGATAGGGATACCAGATTAATCCCCACACCAGCGCGCCGCTCAACACACCGGCAATCGGTAATATATTTTGTTTGGTTGGCACTGACACGACCCTTATAATGCGCGCTGATTTTTGCGCGACATTTTGAATGAAATGAATCCCGATTTAGAAAAACTCCAGCCCTACCCTTTTCAAAAACTCGCCGCTTTATTTGCGGCGGTGACCGCGAATCCGAATTTGCGCCCGATTAGTTTGTCCATAGGCGAACCCAAACACGCGACCCCGCAATTCATTAAAGACGCGCTGGTAAACGGCTTGGATGGGCTGGCGAATTATCCCACAACGGCGGGCTCGGACGCGTTGCGTAACACGATGGCGAGCTGGATAGGCAAGCGTTACGGCATCCCCACACCCGATTCTAAAACCCAAGTGTTGCCGGTGAACGGTAGCCGCGAAGCGTTGTTCTCATTTGCGCAAAGCGTGATTGACCGCACAAAAAATAATCCGGCTGTGATTTGCCCGAACCCGTTTTATCAAATCTATGAAGGTGCGGCTTTTTTGGCGGGAGCCACGCCCTACTTCTTGAACACCTTGCCAGAAGATTATTTCAAATTAAATT
>JBAVPP010000299.1:0-7004 GCA_049693175.1 Gallionella sp.
GCCTACTTTAAGCCGCCGCATCGCCGATCTGGATTGGATATGATGGGCAACTCCTTACGATAAAATTCAGGGCAACCGAGAGTTAAGCACGCTGATCCCCCGACTTCAAGCCAGCGTTCACGTCGGATGATTTCATCGTGCAAATTGCCGCGTGCAGCACTGGTGTTGGCACTATTCACCTGCCCGCAATTTTCTCCACAAGGTCGTGCGACTGATACCCAAATGTTTTGCGACCGCCGCACGGTTGCTATTAAAACGCGCCATGGTCACTGGCAAAGGTTCATGTTGAGGCGCGGGAATTTCCAAAGGGTTTACTTTCGGTAAATCAGCACTCGCCAGTTCTGGTGCGATGCCCAGCATGAAAGCCGGAGTCAACGATTGCAGCGGCTCGGCAGCCAAAAACAAGGCCACGCGCTCCATCAGGTTGCGCAATTCGCGCACATTGCCGGGCCATGCATAATTTTCCAATAGCGGCGCGCAGGTTTGCATTTCGGCGTGCAGATTTTCATGCGGACGCATACCCAAAGATGCCAGTGAATTTTTGCAGAACCACACGGCGAGCGGCACAATATCGTCCGTGCGTTCACGCAAGTTTGGCAGCGTGAGCCGCAACACACTCAGGCGATAAAATAAGTCCGCACGGAAACGGCCTTCTTTGATGCGCGCTTCCAAATTGCAATGGGTCGCGCTGATGATGCGCACGTTCACTGGTATGGGTCGTGTGCCACCGACACGCACCACTTCACGCTCTTCCAACACGCGTAAAAATCGCGTCTGCAACGCCAAAGGCATCTCGCCGATTTCGTCGAGAAAAATTGTGCCGCGATTGGCAGCCTCGAATAGTCCGGCGTGGCCGCCACGGCGCGAACCGGTAAACGAGCCTTCCTCATAACCGAACAATTCCGATTCCAATAAGGACTCGGCGAGCGCGCCACAATTGAAAGCGACGAAGGGTTTATTCACGCCCTGCGCCAGCAGACTTTCCCGATGTATCGCCTGCGCGACCAGTTCTTTTCCCGTGCCCGTCTCGCCTTGTATCAATGCCGTTGCGGGCGATTTGGCGAATAGCACAACGGACTGTCGTATGCGTTTCATTTGCGCAGATTCACCGCGCAAATCGGCAAGATTATGTTTGGCGCGCAAGGTGTCGGCAACGGGCGCGCCACGTTTGCGCGGTGCTTCCTGTTGTGTGACACGCGCGATTTCCAATGCGTCATCGAATGCTTGGCGTATGGTCGCGGTGGAATAGACAAACACACCCGTCAGTCCGGCCTCTTCCGCCAATTCGGTCACTAAGCCCGCACCCACAATCGCCTTGATGCCATTGGCTTTCAGCTCGTTGATCTGGGCGCGCGCATCTTCTGCGGTGAGGTAAGTGCGCTGGCTGATTTTGAAGCCGAAGGTGTTTTGGAATTCGGTGAGTTCCGGCATGGCCTGCTGATAACTGACCACGCCGATATGCGGAGTCAATTTGCGCGCGCGTGCCAGTGCTTGCATCACATCGAAGCCGCTGGCCTTGGCGATGATGACTGGAATAGACAAGCGGCTTTTCAAATACGCGCCATTTGAACCCGCCGCGATTACCGCGTCGCAATGTTCGGTCTCCAATCGTTTGCGGATGTGCTGCACCGCCTCTTCAAAACCCAGACGTATCGGGTCGATGCTGGCGCGCTCATCATATTGCGGCGTGATGTCGCGGAACAAATCGAATAAACGTGTGATAGAAACCGTCCAGATGATGGGCTTGTCGGATGCGTCGCGGGCGGGTGTATAGGCCATGTTTCAGTTTCATTCAAAAAATATCTCGACGCGAATTGAAACATATTTTGAAACGCGGCGACATTCTTATTTTCAGCAGTAGACAAAGTCTATCTCTAGCAAATCCTTTACCAGCATAAGAATGTTTCGCAATGTTCACATGGCTGGCACACTGCTTGCGTTATCAGCTTGAGCAGTCAACTTATGAAACATCGTCGAGGTTAATATGAGCCGTTATTCCGCAGGTGCAGCATTCCGTCAGGCGATGCAAGTAGAGTCGCCGTTACAAGTGGTCGGCGCAATCAACGCCAATCACGCGCTGTTAGCCAAACGTGCGGGTTTCAAAGCTATCTATCTTTCCGGTGGCGGGGTCGCGGCGGGCTCATTGGGCTTGCCCGATTTGGGCATTTCCAATCTTGATGATGTGCTGACCGATGTGCGCCGCATCACCGATGTATGCGATTTGCCGCTGTTGGTGGATGTGGATACCGGCTTTGGCTCGTCGGCGTTCAATGTCGCACGCACGGTGAAATCCATGATTAAATTTGGCGCGGCGGCGATGCATATCGAGGATCAAGTCGGCACGAAGCGTTGCGGTCATAGGCCCAACAAAGAGATTGTCACCAAGCAAGAAATGGTGGATCGCATCAAGGCGGCGGTGGATGCGCGTACCGATGAAAATTTTGTGATTATGGCGCGCACCGACGCGCTGGCTGGTGAGGGCTTGGAAGCTGCACTGGAACGAGCGATGGCGTACGTCGAAGCTGGCGCGGATATGATTTTCCCCGAAGCCATCACCGATCTGTCCATGTATAAAAAATTCGCTGCCGCCGTCAAAGTGCCAGTGTTGGCGAACATTACCGAGTTCGGCGCAACGCCGCTTTATACCGTGGAGCAACTTAAATCTGCCGATGTCGGGCTGGTGTTGTATCCGCTGTCAGCGTTTCGCGCTATGAACAAGGCCGCAGAAAATGTCTACACTGCAATCCGCCGCGACGGCACGCAACAAAACGTGGTGGACACCATGCAAACGCGCATGGAATTGTATGACCGCATCAATTATCACGACTACGAACAAAAATTAGACGCGCTATTCGCACAACAAAAATCCAAAACTTAAAACAAAACTGAGCACGCAGATTACACAGATGTACGCAGATTTTTGAACCAGCCTCAGCTGCTTGCTTTACGATTTTAATCGGCGTGAATCTGCGTAATCTGCGGACAATATTTTTAGTCATCAGGAGAGAACCATGAGCGAAACTACCACCGCCTTCAAACCCAAAAAATCCGTGGCACTTTCCGGCGTGACGGCGGGCAATACTGCCTTATGCACCGTGGGTAAAACGGGTAATGATTTGCACTATCGCGGTTACGATATTTTGGATGTCGCCGACACGTGCGAGTTCGAGGAAATCGCGCATTTGTTGGTGCATGGCAAGCTGCCAAACAAGGCGGAATTGCAAGCCTACAAGACCAAACTCAAAGCCCTGCGCGGCATTCCCGCCAGCGTCAAAACCGTGTTGGAATATTTGCCCGCTTCATCGCATCCTATGGACGTGATGCGCAGCGCGGTGTCGGCATTGGGATGCGTATTACCGGAAGCGCATGACCACAATATGCAAGGCGCGCGCGACATTGCCGATCAACTCATGGCATCGTTAGGCTCAATGTTGTTGTATTGGTATCACTTTAGCCGCAACGGAAAACGTATCGAAGTTGAGACCGACGACGATTCCGTAGGCGGACATTTTTTGCATCTCTTACACGGCAAACCCGCTTCCGCGCTGTGGCAAAAAGCCATGCACACCTCGCTGATTTTGTATGCGGAGCATGAATTCAACGCCTCCACTTTTGCCGGTCGCGTGATCGCCGGAACGGGTTCGGATATGTATTCCGCCATCACCGGCGCAATCGGCGCGCTGCGCGGGCCCAAGCACGGCGGCGCGAACGAGGCGGCATTTGAAATACAAAAACGTTACGACAATCCCGATGAGGCCGAGGCAGACATACGCCAGCGCGTCGAGAACAAACAGGTCATCATCGGTTTCGGTCATCCGGTCTATACCATTTCCGATCCGCGCAACAAAGTCATCAAAGAAGTTGCGCGCAAACTCTCTGCCGATGCCGGTGCGATGAAGATGTATGACATCGCCGACCGTCTGGAAAGCGTGATGTGGGACGTGAAAAAAATGTTCCCGAATCTGGATTGGTTCTCGGCGGTGTCGTATCACATGATGAATGTGCCGACAGCGATGTTCACGCCGCTGTTCGTGATTTCGCGCACCTCCGGTTGGGCGGCGCACATTATTGAACAACGTATAGACAACAAAATTATTCGTCCTAGTGCGAACTATGTTGGTCCAGAAGATTTGAAATTTGTCCCGCTCGCGAAACGCACTTAATTACTTTAGAAAAGAAAGCAAACTATGTCCGCTCATATCTCCAACGTCCGTCCTAAAACCGATCAAGTTATTGTCGATATTGTCGATTACGTCAGAAAATTTAAGATTGACTCCAAGGTCGCTTACGACACCGCGCGCAACTGTTTAATCGACACTTTAGGTTGCGGGTTGGAAGCACTCGAATATCCCGCCTGCAAAAAATTGATGGGTCCTATCGTGCCCGGCACAATTGTTCCAAATGGCGCGAAAGTTCCCGGTACGCAATTTCAACTTGACCCCGTGCAAGCCGCATTCAATATAGGTGCGATGATACGCTGGCTAGATTTTAACGACACTTGGCTAGCCGCCGAATGGGGTCATCCATCGGACAATCTGGGCGGCATTTTGGCGACCGCAGATTGGCTGTCGCGCAACGCGGTGGCAGCGGGGAAAAAACCGCTCAAGATGAAAGATGTGCTGACGGCGATGATTAAGGCGCATGAAATTCAAGGTTGTATCGCGCTGGAAAATTCCTTCAATAAAGTTGGTTTAGATCATGTGATTTTGGTCAAGGTTGCCTCCACCGCCGTGGTTGCGGAAATGATGGGGCTGAGCAAAGAAGAAATCATCAATGCGGTGTCGCTGGCGTGGGTGGATGGTCAATCGTTGCGCACTTATCGCCACGCGCCTAACACCGGTTCGCGCAAGTCTTGGGCGGCGGGTGATGCCACGTCGCGCGCGGTGCGTCTGGCGTTGATGGCGAAGACCGGCGAGATGGGTTATCCCTCGGTCTTGACCGCCAAAACTTGGGGATTTTATGACGTGTCGTTCAAAGGTCAACCGTTCAAATTTCAACGTCCATATGCAAGTTATGTGATGGAAAACGTGTTGTTCAAAATTTCTTTCCCCGCTGAGTTTCATTCGCAAACTGCGGTAGAAGCGGCGATGACGCTGCATGGTCAACTCGCCAAAGCGGGCAAATCGGTCGAAGACATCAAGAAAATTACCATACGCACGCACGAGGCTTGCATACGCATTATCGACAAAAAAGGCCCGCTGAATAATCCCGCCGACCGCGATCATTGCATCCAATATATGGTTGCCGTGCCGCTGATTTTTGGTCGCTTAACTGCGGGTGATTATGAGGATGCTATTGCGTCCGACAAACGCATCGACGTGTTGCGCGACAAGATTGCTTGCATCGAAGATGCGTCGTTCACAGCGGATTATCACGACCCAAAAAAACGCTCGATTGCCAACGCGCTAACCGTCGAATTCAAAGACGGCAAAACACTGAAAGAAATCGTGGTGGAATATCCGATAGGCCATGCGCGTCGCCGCAAAGACGGCATCCCCTTGCTGGTGGAAAAATTCAAGACCAATCTGGCGCGCCAGTTCCCAAGCAAACAACAACAAGCGATATTGGACGTGTCGCTAGACCAGGATAAATTGGAATCTATGGCAGTCAATGAGTATGTGGATATGTTCGTGATTTGACAAACAACAACACAATCGGTGGGAGGCGTTATGAGCTATGCAGAATTTTATAAAAAATCCATAGATAAACCCCAAGCATTTTGGGATGAGCAAGCTCAGTTAATCGACTGGCATCAGCCCTACCAAAATGTATTGGATTACACTCAGCCGCCGTTCGCAAAATGGTTCGTCGGCGGGCAGACCAATCTGTGCCATAACGCCGTCGAGAGATGGTTAAAAACGCAAGCCGACAAGCCCGCGTTGATTGCAATCTCCACCGAAACCAACACCGAAAAAGTGTATAGCTTTGCCGAATTGTCGCGTGAAGTGCAACGCACCGCCGCCATCATGCAATCGCTGGGCGTGGGCAAAGGTGATAGAGTTCTAATTTACATGCCGATGATAGCCGAGGCGACGTTTGCGATGTTGGCTTGCGCGCGTATCGGTGCGATACATTCGGTGGTGTTCGGCGGCTTTGCCTCGAATAGTTTGGCGACGCGTATCGACGATGCAAAACCCAAGTTGATTGTCTCAGTGGATGCCGGTTCACGCGGGGGCAAACGCATCCCTTATAAACCCTTGCTGGATGCGGCGATTGAGCTTTCTGAACACAAACCTGCGCATGTGTTCATGGTAAATCGCGGACTGAGTGAGATGGAAAACGTGGCGGGGCGCGATATTGATTATGCGACGGCGCGCCAACAACATTTCGATGCGCAAGTACCTATAACTTGGTTGGACTCCAACGATCCTTCCTACATTCTTTACACCTCCGGCACAACCGGCAAACCCAAAGGTGTGCAGCGCGATGTGGGCGGCTATGCGGTGGCACTTGCCGCGTCGATGAAACACATTTACTGCGGCAACGCGGGCGAAACGTATTTTTCCACCTCGGACATCGGCTGGGTGGTGGGACATTCTTACATCGTTTACGGTCCGCTCATCGCGGGCATGGCGACCATTATGTACGAAGGTTTGCCGCTGAATCCCGACGCTGGCATTTGGTGGAGCATCGTCGAAAAATATAAAGTCACGCGCATGTTCACCGCGCCGACGGCGGTGCGCGTGTTGAAAAAACACCCCGCCGAATTTATGCATAAATACGACATCTCCTCGCTCAAGGCTTTGTATCTCGCGGGCGAGCCACTGGATGAAACCACCTCGCATTGGATCTCGTCGGAACTCGGCGTGCCGGTCATCGACAATTATTGGCAGACCGAAACGGGCTGGCCGATTTTAACCATCACCAAAGGCATAGAAGATTTGCCGACGCGACTCGGCAGCCCCGGTATTCCGGTGTTTGGTTATCGCGTCAAAATTCTGAATGAGAGTAGCGGCGAGGTTTGCGCGGCGAATGAAAAAGGCGTGGTGGTCATGGAAGGCCCG
>JBAVPP010000300.1:0-1574 GCA_049693175.1 Gallionella sp.
CCAGATGCGGCACTTCCCATTCGTTTTGCCATGTGAAACCGTGTGCTTCAAAAATTACCGCGTTCGCGCCCAGCACGATGGCATCCGCGATATAGGAGCGACCATCGCTGTGCTCGCCGGGATAGGCAACGAAGGTATCGCCAACTTGAATCACACGACTGTCCGTCACCAAATTGACGATGCGAACATTTAACGCGACCAGGCGATCGGAAAGTGTATTCATCACACTTCCTCCTTGATGATTTCGTCGGGGGGTGTGATGACGTTATTCAGCGGCGCATCATTCGGCACATTCATCAAATGCAAAGTCGCGCCGACGATTTGACTGAACACGGGAGCCGCCACCAAACCGCCGTAATACTGACCGTTGTTGGGTTCGTCTATCATCACCGCAACAATCACGCGCGGCGAGGAAACTGGCGCGAGACCGACAAATGAAGCAACGTATTTATCGACATAATGCGCGCCGGACAATTTGTGCGCCGTGCCGGTTTTTCCCGCCACACGATAGCCCGCGACTTGCGCCAACGGTGCGGTTCCGCCGGGCATCACAACCGTTTCCGGCATCTTGAGCAATGCCGCTGCCGTACTATCCGACAACACTTTTTTGCCCATCGCCGGCGCATCCAATTTCATTAGCGAAATAGGTTTGAGTTCGCCATCATCGGCAAAAATGGTGTAGGCGCGCGCCAGTTGCAGCAAGTTCACCGAGATGCCGTGACCATATGCCATGGTCGCCTGCTCGATGGGATGCCAAGTTTTGGCATCGCGCAATTTCCCGGTCGCCTCACCCGGAAAATTGCTGCCGGTGTGCCCGCCAAAACCGCTGTCGTATAAGTTCTGCCACATCACCTTGGGCTCTAGCATCAAGGCCATTTTCGCCGCACCCACATTGCTGGATTTTTGTATCACTTGCGACACCGTCAGCGATGCTTCCGGGTGCGTGTCGTGTATCTGTTTGCCACTCACGGTGTAAACGCCGTGTTCGGTATTAATCAAAGTGTCGGGACGCACTTTGCCATTCTCGATGGCGGCAGCGACGGTGAAAGGCTTGAGTGTAGAGCCGGGCTCAAACATATCGGCAACAGCGCGATTACGCATCACTTGCGGACTGACTTTGACGCGATTGTTCGGGTTATAGCTTGGATAATTGGCGAGTGCCAATACTTCGCCGGTGCGCGCATCCAGCACCACCACCGCACCCGCTTTGGCATGATGTTTGTCGACCGCCGCCTGCAATTCTCGATAGGCCAGATATTGAATCTTGCTGTCCACACTTAATACCACATCACCACCCGGTTTCGGTGCGCGCACACTGGCCACATCTTCGACGATATGACCGCGCCTATCTTTGATGACGCGTTGGCTACCCGGCTTGCCGCCGAGCGCGCTTTGCAAACCCAACTCCAGACCTTCCTGCCCGTTATCATCCTGCCCGGTAAAACCCAGCAATTGGGCGGTCATATCACCCGATGGATAATAGCGTCGATACTCAGTCTGCAAGGACACGCCCGGCACATTCAAGCGCGTGACTTGCTCGGCCTGCTCGGGTGGTATTTGGCGTTTGAGATAGG
>JBAVPP010000301.1:0-9955 GCA_049693175.1 Gallionella sp.
TAGGCTTGCACAATTTGGTCGCGCGGCTCGTCGGCGAAAACAAGCTCGCGTTGTTTATGAAAATCGCATGGATAGTTCATAGTGCCCCCGCAATTTTAGCCACGATTATTTTCCGTGTAGGATTTGCATTCCTTTAAGCAAGTTCATTGCCTGATTCAACTGGTAGTCGTTTTTCGAGCCGAACTCTGTGGGCGCGACTTTTGCATTATCGGGCTTGCTGTCTGTGACAGGCGCGTCTTTTTTGCTGTTCGGCTTTTCCTCCGCTTGCGTGTCATTGGTCAGGTGTTTATCCAAGTCAGATTCGCGCAGGCGGAAGGCGTTATCCATCGCGCTGGTGGACGGGTCTTCAACCAAGATGTCCGGGACTATACCTTTGGCTTGGATAGAGCGTCCGCCGGGCGTGTAGTAACGCGCGGTGGTGAGTTTGACCGCCGTGTTGTTGCCCAGTGGCAATATGGTTTGCACCGAGCCTTTGCCGAATGACTGCGTACCCATGATGACCGCGCGTTTGTGATCTTGCAACGCGCCCGCGACGATCTCCGAAGCCGAGGCCGAACCGCCGTTCACCAGCACCACCATAGGCACGCTCTTCACGGCCTCCGGCAGATTCTTGAGGTAATCTTCCTTGCTGCTGCTGCGTAAATAATTTTCCGGGCTGGCGGTCAGGCGCATCTTGGCATCTTCGGTGCGACCTTCGGTGTAAACCACCAACGCATCTTTGGCGAGGAACGCCGCCGAGACACCGACCGCACCTGTCAACAAACCGCCCGGATCATTACGCAAGTCCAGAATCAGACCTTTCATATCGCCTTTATTCTCTTTGAATAACTTGTCCAAAGCCGTGGCGAGATTTTCCGCCGTATGTTCCTGAAATTGCGTGACGCGCACAAATGCGTAGCCGGGCTCGATGGCTTTGGCTTTCACGCTTTGCACTTTGATAACCGCGCGCGCAATGGTGATGGTGATAGGCTTGGGTTCGTTCTTGCGGAGTATGGTCAGGATGATTTTGCTGCCGGGTTTGCCGCGCATACGCTTGACCGCGTCGTTCAGCGTCAGACCTTTCACCAGCGTGTCATCGAGTTTGATAATCAGATCGCCGCTTTTCACGCCCGCGAGAAATGCCGGTGTGTCTTCGATGGGCGAAATGACTTTCACCAAACCGTCTTCCATGCCGACTTCTATACCCAGCCCGCCGAATTCACCCTGTGTGCTGGATTGCAATTCTTTGAAAGCATCCGCATCGAGGTAGGCGGAATGCGGATCGAGTCCGCTCACCATGCCGTTGATGGCTTGGGTGATGAGCGTCTTGTCGGAAACCGGCTCGACGTAATCACTTTTAATGCGTCCGAACACTTCGGAGAAAGCGCGCAATTCTTCCACCGGCAATGGCGTGGCGACCGAATCTTTGTTGGCACTTGCGGCGAAATGCACGGTGAGTGCCACGCCTGTGAACAGTCCCAAACTCACTAAACCTATTTTTTCTAAACGACGCATTTTTACTCCAAATTAATTATTTAGCAGCCAGCCATTTGAGCGGATCAAGCGGCTTACTTTCCAGACGCAGTTCAAAGTATAAACCGGAATCCTGATTGCCGCCGCTGTTGCCTACCGTGGCGATGGTGTCACCGCCGTGCAATTCATCGCCAACCTGCTTATAAAGCGTTTCATTGTTGCCGTACAAACTCATATAACCATTGCCGTGATCGACGATGAGCAGGTTGCCGAAGCCGCGCAGCCAGTCGGCGAATACCACGCGTCCGGCGGCGATGGCTTTTACCGTTTGCCCGGTCGCGGCTTTGACGAATATGCCTTTCCACAACACTGTGCTGTCGGGACGAGACTCGCCAAAGCGGTTCATCACTTCACCTTTCAGCGGGAAAGCGAGCTTGCCTTTGAGCTGCGTAAAAGGTTTGCCGTCGAAATGATTGTCGGGCAATTTGTCGTTGTGAAATATTGATTTCGATTTGGGTTGCGCCAGCATTTTGGTGATTTTTTCCACCAGTTGCGCGAGGCGGTTTTCATCTTGTTGCAAACGGTGTATCTCGCGCCGCTGATCGCGCAATTGTTGTGAGATTTTCACCAGCGTTTGCTGATGCTCGCGTTGTTTTTGTTGCAACACTTGCTGTTGGGATTTTTGCTCCTCTTGCACGGAAGCCAACACCTCGCGTTGCTCGCGCGTGGCATTACCCAGACTGGTGACTTTGAGCAGATTGTTGCGCAGACTATGCAGCCAGTTCGCGCGGTTTTTTGCGATATAACGGTAATACTGTAAATCACGCGCGACTTGGTTCGGGTCCTGGTTGCTGAGCAACAATTTCGCATACTCTTGTTGTCCACCCAGATATTGCTGGTATAGCAATTGCCCCAGCAAGGCCTGTTCGTTCGACATGCTATGCGACAAATTTTGCTGCTGGTTTTGCAGTTCGGCTAATTGCTTATCGGCTTCATGTTGGCGGGTTGCCAGTTCGGCGAGTTTGCGATTGCCGTCGCTAATGGCGCGTTCCGATTCGCGTAGTGCATCGGCAGCCTCGATTTTGGATGCGTTAGTTTTATCCATGTCACGCTGCATGGCCGAGATGCGTGAGCGCAGATGGTCGAGTTCCTCTTGCTGGCTGGCGTTTGCCGCGCCCGCTGCCATGAGCAGACAGGCCAGCAACACATCGCGTCGCAAGAAAAAAATCACTGGAATCGAATCAGACTATGCCCTGTCATCTCATCCGGCTTGGGCAATCCCATCATGTGCAACAAACTGGGCGCGAGGTCGCGCAACGCGCCGCCCTCGTTGAGGCTGGCTTTGCGTCCGATGTAAATGCACGGCACCAGATTCAGCGTGTGCGCGGTGTGCGCCTGATGCGTGACGTGATCCATCATCTGTTCGGCATTGCCATGATCGGCGGTGATGATGACTTCGCCGCCTATGGACTGCATCGCCTCGACCACGCGACCGATGCAAACATCCAAGGTTTCTATGGCTTTGGTCGCCGCCGCCATGTCACCACTGTGTCCAACCATGTCGCCGTTCGCGTAATTACAAACCATGTTCTGATATTGTTTGGACAGAATCGCCGCGACCAATTTGTCGGTGACCTCATACGCGCTCATTTCCGGTTGCAAATCGTAAGTCGCCACCTTGGGTGAAGGCACGAGGATGCGATCTTCGCCGGGATAGGGTTGCTCTTTGCCGCCGTTCATAAAATAGGTGACGTGCGCGTATTTTTCGGTTTCGGCGATGCGTAATTGTTTGAGATTCAGCTTGGATAAATACTCGCCCAAGGTGTTGTGTATCGCCTCGGAGCGGTATGCGCAGGGCTGGTGGAAATCCTCGCCGTAGCTGCTCAAAGTGGTGACATTGGCAAACTTGGGGAAATATTTGCGCGCGAAACCGTCGAATTTTTCATCGCTCAACGCGCGGGTAATTTCGCGGGCGCGGTCGGCGCGGAAATTCATAAACACCAATGCGTCGCCATCGTTCATGCGCACCGGCTGTTGTCCGCTTGCGACGATGCTGGTGGCCGCCACGAATTCGTCGTTTTCGCCGCGCGCGTAGGCTTGTTGCAACGCGTCTTGTGCCGACGCGGCGGTGTACACGCCTATGCCTTGCGTTAGCACGTCGTAGGCGGTCACCACGCGTTCCCAGCGGTTGTCCCTATCCATCGCAAAGTAGCGACCGGTCACCGAAGCGATTTGTCCCGTGCCCAGCTTTCCACACAAATCTTGCAGAGCCTGCAAAGAAGAGCCTGCACTCTTGGGCGGCGTGTCACGACCATCCAAAAGTGGATGCAAATAAACTTTTTTCAATCCGGCGCGCGCTGCCATTTCGAGCATGGCAAAGATATGCTGTTCGTGGCTATGCACGCCGCCCGCCGAGAGTAAACCCAGAATATGCAACGCGCTGTGATGGTCGAGTGCGGTCTGGATTGCGGCGCGCAAAGCGGTGTTGTCAAAGAAGCGACCTTCTTCAATGTCCACGTCGATGCGGCTGATGTCCTGATAGACCACGCGACCCGCGCCGATATTCAGATGGCCGACTTCAGAATTGCCCATTTGGTGGCTGGGCAGTCCCACGGATTTTTCCGAGGCATTGAGCAAGGTGTGCGGGTAGGTACGCCAAAAGTAATCCCAATTAGGTTTGCTTGCGGCGGCAATGGCGTTAGAATCGGCATCTTCGCGATATCCGAAACCATCCAAAATAATCAATAAAACAGGAGTGATGTTCATCGGGTAAAATATAACTAGTCGATAATAAATATATGGAGCGGCATTTTAGCCGAACTTCGAGGCGTATAAATAATACCAGAGGTTGATAATGAAACATCCCGTGATAGACAGAGAGCAAGACATACAGCAAGCCGCGCAAGCCATTAAGTCGATGGCGCATCCTTTGCGATTAAAGATACTGTGTCTGTTGGGCGATCAAGAGGTCAGCGTCCAAGACATCGTTGAATATGTTGGCACATCGCAGAGCAATATATCGCAACACTTGGCGATACTCCGCGACAAAGGTGTGCTGGCGACGCGCAAAGAAGCCAACTTTGTTTACTACCGCATCAATGATCCGCGCACCTTGAAGTTGGTGGGTTTGATGCGCGATGTGTTCTGCAGCTATTAGAAAAGTTGTTTATTTAAGTCAAATATTAGTATATGCTAATACGTTGTGACGATGATTTTTTGGGGTGCGTGGTATGAAAATAGTATGGATATTGGGAATGTTGTTGGGTGGCATGGTAGCCGCGCAGGCGGCGGAGCAACTGGCGGTCGCGCCTGTCGAGTTCCGCGAGGTTGCGCAGACTTACAGTGCGGAAGGTCTGGTTGAGGCGACACGATCGTCGACCGTGTCGGCGCAGATTTCCGGCCGGGTCAAAGAAATATTTTTTGACGTGGGTGACCGCGTTAAACCGGGGCAATTAATTTTGCGTATCGACGAACGCGAAGCGGCGCAAGCTGTCGCGGGCAGTCAGGCGCAACTCGCGCAGGCGCAGGCAAATTTGCAAAATGCCAAATCCACTTATGAGCGCGCGAAACAAATGTTTACGCAAAAGTTCATCAGTCAGGCGGCACTGGATAAAGCGCAAGCGGATTATCAGGTGGCGGTCGGACAGGCGGCGGCGAGCAACGCGGGCGCAAGTCAGGCGAATCTGACTCACGCATACACGGCTGTGGTTGCGCCTTACGGTGGTGTGGTCGCGGCGCGTCTCGTTGAAGTCGGTGAAATGGTGATGCCGGGCAAACCGTTGATGACCGGATTCGATCCGTCCGAGATGCGTGTGCTGGTGAGTGTGCCGCAATATAAATTGGCGGAGATCGGCAAACATCCGGAAGTGTCGGTGGAAGTGCCGACCTTGAATCGATTTATCAAAGCCGCTTCGACCAAAGTGCAACCGCTCGCGGATGCGCGCACCCACGGCACGGAAGTGCGCATTTATTTGCCTGCAAACGAAGCGGGTATTTATCCCGGACTGTTTGTGCGCGCGCATTTTGTAGTCGGCAAAGAGAAAAAATTGATGTTGCCCGCGAGTGCGATATTGCGCCGCAGCGAAGTGGTGGCGGTGTATGTGGTCGATGAAAAAGGCGGCGTGAAATTGCGTCAGGTGCGCTTGGGTGAACCCAGTCCCGACGGCGGTGTGGAAGTGTTGGCGGGTGTGAACGCGGGCGAAAAAGTCGCGTTGGATCCGGTTAAAGCCGGCATGGTAGGAAAATAATCCCGGTCAAATAGCATTTTGGTAAGACTAACGAACGTTGGTCACCGGCGCGTCGGTTTGCCGGAAAAATTTTAGGAAGAGAATCAAATGGGCATTTCAGGGCGTATCGCCAAACACTTTTTGCATTCGTCGATGACTCCGCTGCTGGCGTTGGTCGCGGTGTTGCTGGGCACATTCGCGGTGTTGGTTACGCCGCGCGAGGAAGAGCCGCAGATCAATGTCACCATGGCGAATGTGATGATTTCGTATCCGGGCGCGTCGGCGAAAGATGTGGCGCAAACGGTGGCGACCCCCGCCGAGCAAGTGCTGTCGCAAATCGCCGATGTCGATCACGTCTATTCGGTTGCGCAACCGGGCATGGCGGTTATCACCGTGCAATTCAAAGTGGGTCAGGAACATGTCGCGTCGCTGGTGAAATTGTACGACGTGGTGCATTCGCATGCCGATTGGTTGCCGCCAACTTTAGGCGTGGCGCAACCGATTATCAAAGCCAAAGGTATCGATGATGTGCCGATACTCGCGCTGACGTTGTGGCGCGATCAAACCGCCGGCGGCGGGGTCGAGCTAACCCAGATTGCGCATACCATAGAGAACGAGCTCAAACGCGTGCCCGGCACGCGTGAAGTGTCCACCATAGGCGCGTCGCAGCGCATGGTAAAAGTGCAGCTCAATCCCGAAAGTTTGAACGCGTTCCAATTGAGTATGCAGGATGTGCGCGCTGCCTTGCAGTCCGCCAACGTGTCGCAAAACGCTGGCGTGCTGGCGCAAAACAACCGCGAAGTGCTGGTGCAAACCGGTGGTTTTTTGAACAACGCGGACGAAGTCAAACAGTTGGTCATCGGTGTGTTCAACGGCAAGCCGGTGTTCTTGCGCGACATCGCCGATATACAAGATGGCGCGGATCAACCGGGCAGTTATGTGTGGATGGGCGCGGGACCCGCCGCCGCTGACAAAGACATTAAAGGCAAAGGCGAGTACACCGCCGTGACCGTGGCAATCAGCAAAAAACCCGGCGCGAATGCGGTTGATGTCGCGAATAAATTGTTGGCGCGCGTGCAGGAATTAAAAGGCAGCATTATTCCCGACGATGTGCAAGTGACGACCACGCGCAACTACGGTGAGACAGCCAATGACAAGGCGATGAAGCTGATTAAAAAGTTGTTGTTCGCGACTGCCGCCGTGGTGGTGTTGGTGTGGCTGACCATGGGACGACGCGAGGCACTGGTGGTTGGTATCGCGGTGATGTTGACGCTGGCGGCAACACTGTTCGCCTCATGGGCGTGGGGCTTCACGCTGAATCGCGTGTCCTTGTTCGCGCTGATTTTTTCCATCGGCATTTTGGTCGATGACGCGATTGTGGTGGTGGAAAATATTCATCGCCGCCGCGCGCTGGCGACGCATCAATCGCTGTCGGAGATTATTCCCGAAGCGGTTGACGAAGTCGGCAGCCCGACCATTTTGGCGACCTTTACCGTGATTGCCGCATTGTTGCCTATGGCGTTCGTGAGCGGGCTGATGGGGCCGTATATGAGCCCGATTCCGATCAATGCCAGCATGGGTATGTTGATCTCGCTGGCGGTCGCATTTGTCATCACGCCTTGGCTGGTATTGAAGTTCGCGGGTGCGCATCACGAGGAAGTGAAAGACGAGCGTGATACCGCACTCAGCCGTTTTTTTCGCGCGCGCCTCACACCGTTTTTGAATGGTGTGCATGGCAAACCGGCACGGCGCAAATTATGGCTGGCAATCTTGGGCGGTTTGGTTTTGGCGGTGTCTTTGGGCGTGGTGAAACTGGTCATTTTGAAGATGCTGCCGTTCGACAATAAATCCGAATTTCAAATCATCGTGGACATGCCCAATGGCACGGCTTTGGAGCAGACCGGCGCGGTGCTGCATGACATAGGCGCGTATCTGGCGACCGTGCCGGAAGTGACGGATTTCGAGGCTTACGCGGGATCGGCCGCACCGATTAATTTCAACGGTCTGGTGCGTCAATATTATTTGCGCAGTGCGCCCGATCAAGGTGATTTGCAAGTGAATTTGCGCGACAAACATCATCGCAGTCGCAGCAGTCACGAGATTGCCACGTCGGTGTTGGAGCCGATACAAAAAATTGCCAAGCAGTGGAACGCGAATGTGAAAATCGTCGAAGTGCCCCCCGGCCCGCCGGTGATGTCACCCATAGTCGCGGAAATTTACGGACCCGATTATGACGGCGCGCGCAAAGTCGCGGGTAAAGTGCGCGAACAATTTGGCAAAGTGGATGGCATAGTTGGTATAGACGACAGCGTGACCGAAAGCGCGCCCAAGCTGATGCTGCATGTGCTGCAAAGCAAGGCGGCGTTGATGGGGGTATCGCCGCGCGATATTGTCGATGTCATCGGGGTGGCGTTAAGCGGTCAGGATGTGACGGCCTTGCACGACACCAATGCCAAATATCCGCCGCCATTGCGTATTGGTTTGTCAGCGGAGCGGCGCAGTCACATAGACGACGTGCTCAAACTTAAAGTGCGTTCGCGTGACGGTGTGTTGGTTCCATTGGCGGAAGTTGTGCAAGTGGTGAATATGGAGCGTGACTATCCCATCTACCACAAGGATTTGATGCCGGTGGTGTATGTGTTCGGCGATATGGCTGGCAAGTTGGATAGTCCGCTGTACGGCATGTTCGGCATCAATAGCAAGGTCAGCGGTATGCCGCTGGAACAGGGCGGAAAGCTGACGAGTTATTTCTTCAATCAGCCCAGCGATCCCTATGCCAGTTACGCTTTGAAATGGGATGGCGAATGGCAAGTGACGTTCGAAACTTTCCGCGATATGGGTATCGCTTACGGCGTGGGTTTGATTCTGATCTATTTGCTGGTGGTCGCGCAGTTCAAATCGTATTTGGTCCCGCTGGTTATTATGGCTCCGATACCGCTGACCATAATCGGCGTGATGCCGGGACACGCTTTGTTTGGCTCGCAATTCACCGCGACTTCGATGATAGGTATGATCGCACTGGCGGGCATCATCGTGCGAAACTCGATTCTGTTGGTGGACTTCGTCAATTTGCAAGTGCGCGATGGAGTGGATTTGCAACATGCGGTGATTGCGGCGGCCAGTGCGCGCGCCAAACCGATTATTTTGACCGGTTTGGCGGCGATGTTGGGCGCGCTGTTTATCTTGGATGACCCAATCTTTAACGGGCTGGCTCTGTCGCTGATATTCGGTATTTTGGTGTCCACCATGTTGACGCTGATCGTCATTCCGGTTTTGTATTACGCGACTTTATACAAAAAATACCCATAGAAATTTCACACGCGCGATTGGCGATTTTAACTTTTAGGGACGACACCATAAAATCTAGTAAAATGCGCGGCTGAATTTTTTAGGGAGTATCTCGCATGAACGCAGAACGTATAGTTCGTATCGTGGCAGGCAGTTTTGTCCTGCTGTCTTTGGCTTTGGGCGCATCGGGCAGTCCGATTTTTCAAAGCAGCAACTGGTTGTGGTTCACCGCATTTGTGGGATTTAATTTATTCCAAAGCGGTTTCACCAAGTTTTGTCCGCTGAACAACATTCTCGCCAAACTCGGTGTAAAGGGCGGATTTTGTTAGGCAAGCAACAGTCACCCGGCTTGATCGCGCAAGTCAGTCTGGCCCTGGTCGGACTGATGTGGCTTGTGCCATTCTTGCATACCACCCACGAATATCCGCTGACCACCTTCGATCAGGAATGGTGGGCTGTGGTGTTGGGTATGCTCGCGATGACAGTATTGCTGACCAAAGAGTATTGGCAGTCGCTTGAGGTGCCGCGCGTCGTTTTGTTGCCGCTGGTGCTGATTGTGGTGGTGCTGATACAACTTGGTGTGGGCAAGATCGATTATTTCAACCAGGGCTGGTTATATATTCTGTATCTGCTGTTCGCGGCCATGCTGATGCTGCTGGGCGCGTGGTTGCGCCACAGTCTGGGTATCGAAAAACTCTCCATCACCCTCGCGATATTCTTGTTAATTGGCGCGTTGCTGAGCGCGGGTATAGGCGTGTTGCAACACTTCGGTTGGCACTCTTGGCTGGATCAGTTTGTGGTGCGCAAAGTATCTTTCAGCTTGTACGGGAATGTTGCGCAACCTAATCATTACGCCAATTATCTCGCGTTGGGTTTGGCATCGCTGGGGCTTTTATACCAACAGCAAAAAATAAAGTTAGTATATGTGGTGGCGATGGTCGTGCCGTTGTTGTTCGTATTGACGCTTAGCGGTTCGCGCAGCTCATGGT
>JBAVPP010000302.1:0-14383 GCA_049693175.1 Gallionella sp.
TCAATAGTGTGGCAGTGGCAGCTGGTATGGTGGCGGACACCATGAACACCGATGAGGCGACCAGCAACGCCCATCCGGCGAAAAATCCCAGCACCGGATTGAAAATGTTACCGACCCACGCGTAAGATGCGCCGGCATTTGGGTTGAGATGATTGAGGTGCAAATAGGCAAAGGTCACGCCGAACATAATCAGTCCGCAATACAGCAGGCTCGCCGGAGCTAATGTGCCGACTGCCGCCGCCAGCGTTGCCGTGGTCGCCGCGATGCTAAAAGCGGGCGCGGTTCCCGCCACGCCCATGACGATGGATTCGCCTATGCCTAGTGTATCTTTTTTGAGTTTGACATCATGGGACATCGTTCTACCTCTATGGCGACCAGTTAGTTCGCAAGCGGATTTTGGCATATCTGGCGTTGAATGGTGCGATGCGATGAAATGGATTTTTCGTAAAACAATCGCCTACGATTTTAGTGATAAAAAAAGCCAACCCTGAGGCTGGCTTTTGTACCTTCAAGCAAGTTCAAATGTCCATGCTTTTGGCTACGCCGAAAGCACATAACCGTCCTATGATGCTTTTGGCTACGCCGAAAAATCTCAATCGTCCATGATCGCTTTTGGCTACGCCGAAAGCAAATCACAAAATGTTATTTTGCGACTTGCTTTTCCCGAATCTCGTCCAGTGTTTTGCAGTCGATACACAGCGTCGCAGTAGGGCGTGCTTCCAGACGATTCAGGCCGATTTCGATGCCGCAGTTGTCGCAGTAACCGTAATCGCCAGAGTCGATTTTGCCCAGCATTTCGTCGATTTTTTTAATCAGTTTGCGTTCGCGGTCGCGGTTGCGCAACTCCAAACTCATGTCTGATTCTTGCGTGGCACGATCATTCGGATCAGCGAACACGGTGGCTTCATCCTGCATGGTATGCACCGTGCGATCGATGTCCGCGCCCAAACCGGCTTTGATCTCGTTCATAACCTGGCGGAAATGATCCAACTGTTTGGGGTTCATATATTCCTCCCCTTTCTTGGCCTTATAAGGGGTGGCGGCTTTTTGTGACTGTACCGGCATTGTGCTTCTCCAACTGGGATAAAAATAAAGTCCGCTTTAATACCAGAAAGCGGATTTTCGGGCAACTGCTAATTTTTGCAGCTCGCTGTGAAATTCAAGCGGGCGCGATTCTAATCGAAATGAATACGCAGCGGTAAGTAAAAAATTTGGCTGCTTTTTGATACGCGGCGGAAATAGCCTGCGTTTCACTCATGAATTTTTACCCACAAAAACGCTCGTGAGACAAATCTGAGACAAGCTTAAAATAAAAACGGCCTGCATCTCTGCAAGCCATTGTTTTATTTGGCGTCCCCAACGAGATTCGAACTCGTGTTACCGCCGTGAAAGGGCGATGTCCTAGGCCTCTAGACGATGGGGACTTTGGTGTTCTACTACAGCTCTTTGGTGGAGATAAGCGGAGTCGAACCGCTGACCTCTTGCATGCCATGCAAGCGCTCTACCAGCTGAGCTATACCCCCTCGTACCTCGAAAGAGCGCGCATTGTAGTGATGCCCCCCACCCTTGTAAAGTAATTTTTTAATATTTTATAAATATTTTTTCAGGCGTTGCAAAACCACCTCGCGTGGGAATAATGCGATCACCGCATCAACCGATGGCGTATGTGTTTGACCGACCAGCATCACACGCACCGGCATGGCAATTTTGGGCATTTTCAAATTATATTTTACCAATAATTCTTTGATGACAGCCGCGATAGCCGTTGCCTCCCAAGCCACATCGACAAAGCGTTCCGCGAGTTCACGCAAGGCGGGTAATATGTCTTCGGTCAGGTGCGCTTGCAACAACTCATCTGTCGGACTGAGCTCGTTATAGAACACCGAAGCTTCATTGGCTAATTCGACCAAAGTCGCCGTGCGACCTTTGTACAACTCAATCACCGCAATTAGTGGTGTCGCATCATTGACTGTCACGCCGCGTGCCACCAGATTTTTTTCTACCCATACCGCCAGCCGCGCATTGTTGGCTTGCTTGATGTAATGCTGATTCACCCAGCGCAACTTTTCAGGATTGAATTGCGCGGCGGATTTACTAATGTGTTCCAAATCGAACCACTCGACCAATTGTTCGATGGAAAAAATTTCCTCATCGCCGTGCGACCAACCTAAGCGCGCCAAATAATTGATTAAGGCTTCGGGTAAAAATCCTTCTTCCTCATACTGCATCACGCTGACCGCCCCGTGGCGTTTGGACAGACGCTCACCATCCGAACCCAAAATCATCGGCACATGCGCATAGCGCGGCAGCGTTGCCCCCAAAGCCTTGAGGATATTGATCTGGCGCGGCGTGTTGTTGACATGATCATCACCGCGTATCACCTGCGTGATGCCCATATCGAGATCGTCGATGACTACACAAAAATTATAAGTCGGTGTGCCATCGGTACGCGCGATGATGAGATCATCCAGCTCGCTGTTCTCGAACACAATCTTGCCCTTGACCATATCGTCCCAAGCCGCCACGCCATGCGTGGGGTTTTTGAATCTCACCACCGGCTTCACATCAGCAGGAATGACTGGCAAAGTCTTACCTTGCTCAGGTCGCCACGTGCCGTCGTAACGCGGCTTCTCGCCCTGACCGCGTTGCGCTTCACGCATTGCTTCCAATTCGGCGGGCGTGGTGTAGCAATAATATGCAGTGCCATTTTGTAGCATCTGTTGCAACACTTCTTTATAACGATCCATGCGCCGCATTTGATAGAACGGACCTTCGTCATAACCCAGATTCAACCAGGCCATGCCATCCAAAATCGCCTGGACCGACTCTTGCGAAGAACGCTCCAGATCAGTGTCTTCGATACGCAAAATAAATGTGCCACCATGTTTGCGCGCATATGCCCAGGAAAATAATGCGGTGCGTGCGCCACCAATATGTAAATAGCCGGTTGGGCTGGGAGCGAAACGGGTACGTGTGGTCATGGTAAATAGAGAAACAAAATGAAGTCGCGCATTTTACGGGCTTTGCGCAAGGCATACAAAATAATCGATGTGCGTGTTCCTGATAAGTGATAAGAAAACTTGTCGGAATGCGTACTCTAAATATTCTCCCATGGATGCCGATAACTTACTCAGACTGCAAGATGTTCAACAGACGCGAGGTTATATCATGGCAAATAAAGCAGCTTTTTTTCGACCTAGTGAGGTAAGCGACCCACTCAGTCATACTGGTTCAACTGAGCCATCACTCCAACAAGTGAATGTGTCCCTTACTAGTTTGAATAGTCTTATGCAAAAAACGCGTATGAACCTCCTGTTCAAGCTGTCCACCACGACTCATACACCCTCTGTAATCTTGGCCGATTCAAACACCGGAAACGCAATTACGCAGTACCCACCTCAAGCCGTATTAGCAATTGCGTATCAAATGAGCCAACTCCAGTCTATGCGTTAGAGGTGTTAAGCGATGTACGGATACAAACCAAACAACACAGTTGTTTGCGAGGGGGAATTTATTTTCCTTGTAATACATTTGTAATACGTTTGACATATTGTGGACGTAGAACTAGACAATCCACTTTTACCCAACTCTTGTAATGACTACCGCAAAGCCCATCTTACTAATCGAAGATGACCCTATGATTGGTCGGAGCTTAGTTCGGGCACTAAATGATGCGGGAATGGCCGTCGATTGGCTTCGTGATGGCGTTCAGGGTCAAGAGGCGATTGAGTCTGGTTGTTACGCACTTGTTTTGCTTGATTTAGGTTTGCCACGCAAGTCGGGATTCGAGGTGCTAGAGTCGATTCGTACTCGCGGTAATCGCACACCCCTCTTCATTATCACTGCGCGAGATGAAATTGATGACAGGGTGTCCGGACTCGATTTGGGTGCGGATGATTACCTTATTAAGCCATTTGGCTTCAAAGAGTTGATGGCAAGAATTCGAGGGGTTCTGCGCCGGAATGGCAGCCATGTCATTACCAGTATCGGCAACGGCGAAATTATGTTGAATTTGGCGACCCATGAAGCGATTTATCGGGAGAAAAAACAGTTACTTTCGGTGAGGGAAATGGCTTTATTGCAAGGGCTCATCGAGAATCCAGGAATGATTCTTTCCCGTAGCCAGATTGAAAAGCGTTTGTATGGTTGGAATGACGAAGTTGAAAGCAATGTCGTCGAAGTACTAATCCATTCTTTGCGCAAAAAATTCGACTATGAAATTATTCGCAATGTGCGCGGTATCGGGTGGATGGTATTGAAACACTCGGCATGACATCAATCAAAAAACAATTAACCGTCTGGCTGTTGAGTCTTCTGAGTATGGTCGGATTACTCGCAGGTGGAACCTCCTATTGGCTTGCACAGGAAGACGCGAGTTTACTTCTTGATCACCAGCTACATTTGGTTGCAGAAAGTATAGATGAAGGCTCTCAGTTGCCCGCTATGCAAACCAAGTTTACTGGCGAAAGCGAGTCTGAACAAAAAGATGGTTTTGTGATTCAAGTTTGGAACGAAAATAAGCCAGTGCTGTCATCACGCCCTGACTTTAATCTTCCACGCAGCCTATCCAATGGTTATTCTGATGTGATGATGTTGGGCGAAAAATGGCGTGTATATACCCTAATTTATTCTGATCGCACGGTGCAGGTATCACAATCTGACCAAGTGCGCCATGGAATTGCGACCCATGCAGCATTACGCGCGCTACTGCCGATCGCTGTATTGTTTCCGATGACTTGGATATTTGTCGTTATCGGAATCAACCGTATCTTAAAACCTATTGCCGTGGTAACCCAAGCGGCGACTCAACGTGATGCCGCCAGTCTGGCACCTCTTCCCGTCGAGGGGGTACCTGCAGAAGTCGCACCTTTGATTTATGAAATAAATGGATTGCTTCTACGCATAGGTGTCACGCTTGAATCACAACGTCATTTTTTATTGGATGCGGCGCACGAACTACGTACTCCACTGACCGCATTGCAATTTCAAATAGAAAACTTGTCTCAAAGTCAATCGCAGCATGATTTGGAAGATCGAATTGCCGAATTGAAATCCGGTATACAGCGAGCTTCCCATCTTGTAGCGCAGTTGCTGAAAATGGCGCGTTACGAAGCGGAAAAAATAACCATCAGAGCACGTGTTGATTTGGGGGAAATCGTCAAAAATTGTATCGCTGATTTTATTCCCATTGCCGAAAAACGCGGTATCGACCTTGGGATGATTAACTTCGAGTCGGCATACGTTTGGGCTAATTCCGAAGACTTACGCATTTTGCTCCATAACCTTTTGGACAATGCGATTCGCTACGCACCTGAACAGGGGCAGGTTGATGTTGGTATGGTTCTTTCCGGGCAAAAAATTGTTATAAAAATTACAGATAATGGTCCGGGAATTCCCGAAGTTTTGTTGTCGCGAGTGTTTGACCGATTCTTTCGCGTCGGCGGAAATGAAACGGAAGGGAGCGGCATCGGGTTGTCCATTGTCAATGCGATTGCGAATAGAGAATCTGCCGAAGTCAAATTGGTCAATAGGCAAGATAGAACTGGGCTGATCGCGATTATTTCTTTCAATCTTCTCACCGAAAAAACGCTATAGCTTTTTATTAAGCATGAGTTTTTTGACTCTGCGCTAATTCGACACATAGACGAGTTGGCGCGACTTTAATTGGTATTTGTCTTTAGGGTACGCCTACCAATTGCTTGTAACAAAATATTCATAATTATTTCACTTTGAATTAAGTCTGGCTGCGTAATTTCCGTTCCGCGAGAACTTGAGTAACTAGCTGGCTACTTGAGTTCATACCTAATTTAACCGGGATTCAATAAGGAGTTTGCGATGCAAGTCAAATTTAATTTTAAGGTAAAGTATCTTGCGCAGTTGATGTTAAGCGGTGCTTTGATTAGTGCTGCGAATGTTTCCTTCGGTCAGGACGTGATCGACGTGGGTACGGTGCAAAGCAATGCGGGTGCAGGCACTGCATCACAAAGTCAAAACTCGGCGAGTTATCAGGCACCGACTCAGGGTTCTTTGATTTCTACTCAGCCGCAGTCAATCATCAGTGAACAGTTCATCCAGCATAATGCTTCTGCTACTTCAAACTTTACGGATATCGTCAATATTGCTCCGGCTGTCAGCAGCATGGACCCCAATGGGCCAGGTTTGATGGAGTCGCAATCCTTGACCTTGCGCGGCTTTGAGGATGGGCAATTCAACGTTACCTTCGACGGCATTCCATGGCAAGACTCCAACGACTTCACGCACCACTCCACTTCTTACCTTATGGCTCACGATCTCGGTGGGATAGTTATCGACCGTGGTCCTGGTGATGCAAGCAACATCGGTATGACGACATTCGGTGGCACCATGGCTGTCAAATCCAAGAATCCTTCGCCTGAAACCGCTTTCACACCCTACACGACATTCGGTAGTTTTAATACACGACTCGCTGGTGTCGAATTCGATACCGGGGTGATGAAGAATTATGGAGATGCAAGTGCATTCATCGATTATGAAAAATTGACCTCTGATGGTTTCTTGACCAATAACGCTGTGCAACGAGAAAACCTGTTCGCGAAGTTTGTCAAGCCTGTATCTGATAACACTTTGCTGACATTTGCCGTCATGCATAACAATATTCATCAGAATACATCTGCAAACAATGGCGGCGAATCGCTTGCGATGATGCAAAAGTATGGTTACAACGCTGGATTAATCAATGACCCCACCAGTCAGTCATATGTTGGATACAACTATGACGACATCAGAGCTGATATGGAATATGTTGACCTTACTACCCTGCAAGGCGACTGGACGATAGACAATAAAATCTATACCTATGCCTATTATCACAACGGTTTTCAAGGTGCTAACGTAGGCGGAGCTAACCAAGTCAGCTCGGTCGCGGCAACAAACGGCAACGGCACATTTGGCGGACTCTATCCGAACAATGTTCCAGGTGCACCAATTGTGCAGGACTACAGATCGTGGGGTGATACGTTGAAAACGTCGGCTCCTATGGGACCGGGCAAAGTAGATTTGGGTGTCTGGTTTGATCATCAGAGCAATTACCGTGCTGCATGGGGTTCGGATATGACCTTGAATGGTGCTTTAGACACAACTGCAGGTTACAGCAGAGTGGTTAATGATACGTTAACGACCATACAGCCTTACGCCCAGTACGAATGGAAGTTGGATGACGCGCTGACTGTTACTCCCGGCCTGAAATATTCGAGTTTCTCGCGTAGCTTTAATGCGCCTATCATGCAAGGCTGGGCAGGTGCGCCCTACAATGGATCATCAACCTTCTCGAAGTTGTTGCCTTCTCTTGATGCGCATTACATGATACAGCCGAGTTGGAGTGCTTATGCACAATATGCTCAAGGTTTCGAGGCACCCATTATGCAGGCGTTCCAGGTTGCGAATGTGAATACAAGCACAATCAACCCGACAGAAACGGACAACTATCAGCTTGGCACAACATGGAAGGACGAGCGTCTGACCGTTTCAGGTGACGTGTATAAAATCGTGTCGAAAAACTGGATGCAGCCAGCTGGTGTTCAAAACGGCATGGGGGTATACAGCGATGCCGGAAATGTAAACTTCAACGGTGCTGAAGGCGAAGTCACCTACAATGTTGGTAGCGGTTTCAGCCTGTATGGAAATGACGCAATCATCAACTACGATATAAAGAACCCTGCCGCATTTGCTGGTGCCAAGGTTGGAGGCAATGCCTACCAGAACGGCACAGCACTGAACAACGTGCCAAGAAATACGATAGCCGGAGGGGTGATTTACAATCAAGGGCCAGTCTACGTTTCTCTGTTGGCAAAAGAAACAGGAGCGCGTACTAGCGGTGTCGATGTACTGGGTAATCCGCTGCATTTCGGTGCTTATACGATTACCAACTTCAACTCAAGCTATGCCCTAAATGAATTGGGCAACTGGGGGAAGAAAGCGAGCATCGGATTCCAAGTTAACAACCTTTTCAACAAACAAGGGTTATATGGTTCAAACGGCAACGATGCAGGCGGAAACCCGTTGTATTTTGTGATACCTACTCGCAGCTATATGCTGAACCTGTCGGTCGCTATGTAATTCATAGGTTTTTCAATTAACTGTTTTACTGGGGGCGTTAAGCCCCCATAACCTTTCTAGATAAATTATGAATATTGAACATCTATTTGAGTTGGCGAACCATTCCGGCGGAACGCTGTATTTGATGATTGTACTGTTATTGGTGGCGTTGACAGTTATCGTTGAACGCACGCGCTTCCTTTCCAATATGCAGAGTGGTGGCGAGGAATTAATCACGATGCTCAAACAGGAGGAGGGCAAAATAAATAGCTTGGTTTTGACTGATAAGCAATCACATTTGCCGCATGCCCGTTTGTTTGAAATTTTGCATTCGGAATCTGGGGATGCTGATCGCACCAGTCTGGATGATCATCTTGAAGAGGCGATCATGCATGAGGTACCAACGCTGGATCAATCGCTATGGATGTTGGATACCGTGATTACCTTGGCTCCGTTGCTTGGCTTGTTCGGCACTATCATCGGAATGTTCAATGCTTTCCATGCACTGGGAGATGTGATGAACGATACAACCCAAGTGACCGGCGGTATCGCGGAGGCATTAATTGCGACTGCCTCCGGCTTGTTTATCGCCATGATAGGGTTGGTTTTTTTCAATGCCTTATTCACGCGTGTGCGTATCATCTTGCATCAATTGGAAACGATCAAAATTATGATGTTGAACCGCTATCAAAATATCGCGGTGCAACCACTTTCCGGGAAAAGCGCGGTTGAAGTAATACGCGCCCAAGCGAGAGGTTGAGATGAGGTACATGACAACCAAAAAAGCGCGTATTGAAATCATTCCGATGATCGATATTATGCTGTTCTTGCTGGTATTCTTTGCGATGCTCACTTTGCGTATGATTCCTTCGTCGGGTCATGTGACCAAATTGCCGACGAGCTCAACGGCCACTGTTATTCCGCACCCGAAATTATTGATTGAAATCAGTTCGGATGGCTCTTTGCTGGTGGAAGGCCATACCTTGACGCTTACACAGTTGACAGATTTACTGCGTCAGCGTGATAGCAGCAAAACAGCGGTGACGATAGCCGGCAACGAAACGGCATCACTGCAACAAGTCATGCATGTCATTGATGCTGTCCGCAACGGAGGTGCAACCGAAATCGGTCTTGCCGCCCGCAATACGGCGCAATAATTAGGATGGCAACTGTTACTCAATATAGCCGCCACCCATTTCAGGCATTTGGGCTGGCGGTAATCATCGAATGCGCGGTTTTGGCCGCAACAGGTGTGGTGCTTGCCAATTCGGAATCTTCTAAACCGGCTCTATCTGTTCCTGTGCCTATTGTATTGGCCACCGAAGAGCCGGAAGTCATTAAGCCGCCAGAGCCTAAACCCGAAGAAGCCAAACCCATTTCCAAGCCGGTTACTCAAGCTCCGCCGCCGCCACAGCAAACGCCGCCGCCTGTGGCATCGGTGCCAACCGCATTCACTGAACCTACGCCCCCTCCGCCGCCGCCCCCACCGGTAGATACCAGTCCGGCCAAACCTACTGTGGAGTATCTGGCGAAAGTCAAAGCGGCGGTAAAAGCCGCGCACACGTGTCCGGCGGCGGCAGTAAGTCTCAATTACAAGGGCAGAGTACGTGTGGATTTTCGTCTGCATGATACGGTGCCTAGCGACATAAAAATATTAGTGGCGAGTAGCTTCGGCATGATAGATCGCGCAGCCGTCCAAGCGGTGCAAAACGCGAACTATCCTGAACAAACTGCGGAAATGCGCGGCACTGACTACGTTTACCAAGTGTGGATCGAATGCAATTAACTATGTGCAAAATGCACGCTATTTGTTAGCGGACATCACATGTTGAATTTTCCTAAATGCCCATTGAGTGGTGTGCTTATTGCGCGGGTAGTAGTTGGTTTTTTGCTGGTTTGCGCGATGGTGCAGGATTGTGTGGCAGGGGAGGTCAATGCCGCCTATGTGGTGCTGGGAGAAAACGGTATTGCTGTTGCGCGGATATTGACAAACGAAATGCAATGTCCAGTTATAGTATTCGATGGGCAGCACGTGCAAATGGAGTTGCGCGCAGAGCCCGCAACGATGCCATTGCGCGCTACACGTTCTGCACCTGCCGACTCAAAGCCGGCTGATTTTCCGATAAGGATTTGCGAAAAAGAAATCCCGTTGAACACCAAACACGCAATGATAGGCGATGTTTCATTGCCCCTGCCTAGGACTGAAATCAAACGCATCGTCGTTATTGGCGATACCGGTTGCAGATTGAAAAAAAGCGAACAAGCCTATCAGGCTTGCAACGATATAAACCGCTATCCCTTCGCAAGAGTGGCTGCCGCGGCCGCCCATTGGAAGCCCGATCTGGTGGTACACGTGGGCGATTTTCAATATCGAGAAAATGTTTGTCCTGCTGATAATCCGGGTTGCGCGGGTAGCCCTTGGGGTTACGGTTGGGATGCATGGCAAGCCGATTTTTTTACACCTGCTGGGTCGTTATTAAAAGCAGCACCTTGGGTGATGGTGCGCGGCAACCATGAGTCCTGCGCTCGTGCCGGTCAAGGTTGGTGGCGCATGATCGATCCGCGTCCGCTGCTTCAGGGGCGAGATTGCAATGATGCGGCTAACGATGAGATTGGGGATTACAGTGAACCCTATGCGGTTCCGCTGGGTAATGATGCGCAAATAATTGTATTGGATACTTCAAACACTTCCGCCACAGTGCTTGCAGACCATGATATTCGCCGGAATAAGTATCGTGACACTTATCATAAACTTGAACTTCTTTCGCAGCAGACCGATTTCAACATTGTGGCGAATCACCATCCGGTACTTGGTGTGTTTGCAGAACAAAACAAGCTGGGTGAGGTGGTTTTGCAGCCGGGCAATCTGGGCTTGCAATCGGTATTTGGTGAGATTAATTCTTTGCTGCTGCCGCCGCGTGTCAATGTCTTGCTGTCCGGTCACTTGCATGTGTGGCAGGAAGTGAGTTTTTCCAGTCCGCACCCGACGCAACTCGTGGCAGGTTTTTCGGGAACAATGGAAGACTTGGTGCCGCTACCCGCTCAATTGCCGCCGGATACCGCACCCGCACCAGGAGCGGTGGTCGAGCACCACAGTTCGTGGGCGGGCGGTTTTGGTTTTATGACGATGGAACGCAGGGGAATGAAACAGTGGGAGGTCAAAGTGTGGGATAGCACCGGGCGACAACTGAACACATGCAACATCGACGGTCGCCATTCAGTCTGCGATCTGGCGCAAGTCAAGTAGCATAAATTTTTTCACTTAACTTGGATAACTATGATGCCTAATACAAAAGTATTTTCGATTTTACTGGGTGTTTGTTTGCTGGGATATAACCTGGCACAGTGCGCACCTTTTCCTGATAACAAAAAAACCGAAGCCATCGACCACTACCATGTTGGTGGTGAAGGAGGTTGGGATCTCATCACTTTTGATGCGCAACATCATCGTTTGTTTGTCAGCAGATCAACTCATGTTCAAGTCATTGATACCGACTCAGGTAAGGTTATCGGGGATATTCCCAATACTGCGGGCGTGCATGGAATCGCACTGGCGGATGAGCTTGGCGTTGGCTTCACCAGTAATGGCAAAAGTAATTCGGTCACAGTGTTTGATTTGACCACATTGAATGTAATCGACACCATTAAGATTTCAGGTCTGAACCCGGATGTCATTCTTTATGAACCCAAATCAAAACATATTTTTACTTTCAACGGGCATTCCCAAAATGCCACTGTAATTGACGCAGTTTCACATAAAGAAGTGGATACGATTGCTTTGTCCGGCAAGCCGGAGCTGGCTGTGAGTGACGATGCCGGAAATGTTTTTGTCAATATTGAAGACACGAGTCAAGTTGTCGTCATTGATGGCAATCACAACAAAGTTATCAAAACATTTTCGCTCGGAAAAGGTATTGAGCCGACAGGCTTATCAATCGATAAAACGCATCACCGATTATTCTCCGTCTGCGCGAATAAAAAGATGGAAATCTTGGATTCAGAAAGTGGAAAAATTGTTGCCGAAGTTGCCATCGGCGCAGAGCCTGACTCGTCAGCATTTGATGCGCATTTGGGCTTGGCATTCAGTTCGAACAGTGACGGGACATTGACGGTCGTGCAAGAGCAGGGGGATGATCACTATACTGTAGTGAAAAACGTGATTACGCAAAAGGGCGCGCGAACCATGGCTTATGACCAAGATAGACATCGTGCGTATCTCGTGGCGGCTTCATTTGGTGAAACAACGCCTGTAACCATCGAACATCCCAAACCTAAACCGGCAATCATTCCGAATAGTTTTGTTGTTTTGGGTGTTTCATTTGCGCCTTGATCTTGTGCGCCACGATGCGATAAGTGGCGCAATCCAAGATGAAGCAGCGTTTAGCTAATGCTATTTTTGAATAGGCATTATGTCCAATGCTGACAATTTGAAATAATGCACTGAATTGTTTTGTTGATACCACCTGACACAATCACAAGTAGGTAAAGCATTTGTGTTCGCTAATTAATTTAGCTAGAATTACCACAAGTTAAAAGTAGTTAGTTTCTTCGCATCATGGCGCGAAACTTCAACACTACCGGCATCACACTTACCAATTTTTACATGCTTCGACTTTAACAGTTGGGTTTTTGTGTCTGATTTTTATCGGAGTGTATCCCTGTGCGTCAACAGACAAATGCATTAGGTAATGCCGCGCCGCTCCCTGAAGGGACGGTGGAATTGAGCGTGGATCAAAATAATTTCATCGTGCGCGTGAACGACGCATGGGATCGTTTCGCTTGCGAAAACAATGGCGCGCATTTGGCAAATAATGCGATGCTAGGTTCGAATTTACTCGATTCTATCGCAGGTAAAACCAGCAAAAATTTCACCCTCGCCTTATTAGAATTAGCGCGCCGCCGCGAGCACGAAATATGTTTTGATTATCGCTGTGACTCACCGCGTTTGCGCCGTTTTATGCGCGCGCATTTATCGTCCGACAGCAGCGGCGCGGTGCATTTTTTACATGAACATTTATATAGTGAAACCTTTCCGCATCTGGTGGTTTTTCAAACTGCCGCACAGCGCGGACGCGATACCACTATTCGATGCAGCTTGTGTAATCACGTTCGCCACGATGGCTTGTGGAAGCTCCCCGAATACGTCAGCCGGCAAGTGTTTGATGGACGCGAAGTTCCCGTCATTTATGGCGTGTGCCCTAGCTGTTTGTACATCTTGGACGACGCGCGATGAATGCCGCGCCCAGCACGGAAATTTTGATTTTTGACAGCAGTGCTTACACGCGCTCTTTGCTGGTAGAACAGCTCGTGCGCCTAAGTGATTGTGCGCTGTACGCTCACGAATCTTGGCAAACATTTGACACCGCACACATTAACGCCCGCACGGCAATCGTGATGCTCAATCATCACGTCAGCGATACCCCGCCGTTCGATTTTTTGCAGCGGATCAAACGTGCTTTACCCGATAGTTTGGTGGTGGTCATCAGCAGTCCGGGCAAGCCGCATAAAGCTCTGGAAGCCTTGCAGAATCAGCAGCCGTGCATAGATATGATTTTCGACAAGCCGATAGATTTAGATAAAATCAACCAGTTTTTGACCGAGCGGATTGCCGCGATTAAAAAGCAGCGCGACTTGAACCAACAGCATCTTAATTTGTTGCGTTTTTTGCCCACCGGTGCGCTGCGGCGTATTTTCGCCAAGCCCGAACCGGGCAGTGCGGAACTGTTCGAGATGACTGTGATGTTCACCGACATACGCGATTCGACACAACTCATTTTGCGTGAAAGTGCGCGTAATTATTTTGCCAAACTAAACGGGATACTCGCCAGTCAAGCGCAACTGATACGCAGCTTTGATGGCATGGTGGTGAAGACCACTGGGGATGGCTTGCTAGCGGTGTTTGAAGGCGCGGCACGCTGTCATTTGTCGCTCAAATGCGCACTCTCCATCCAGCAATCCGCGCAGTCGAAAAACACGCCAGTGGGCATCGGCATCAGCGACGGATTGGTGTTGACCGGCATCCTCGGCACGGAGGAGCACTTTCATTTTGACGTGATTGGCTCGCACGTGCATCTCGCCGCCCGGCTGTGCGCAAAAGCCGGACAAGGCGAGATTGTGGCGACCCGTGATGTGGTCGAAAAAGCCCGCTTTGCTTTTCAGTCTCAACCGAATGATGAAGCAGTCATCGTGCGTGGATTTGATGCGCCGATTGCTTGTCTGAATATTCAATCCTAAAGTGGAGAAGTATTATGCAAACCAAATTTAGCGACGCACAACTTAGCCATATTATCGACCAGTCACTTATCTACCA
>JBAVPP010000303.1:0-4269 GCA_049693175.1 Gallionella sp.
GAATATACCTCCTGAAGGTGCTTTTTACGGCATTTTTTAGGGCGTATACTTCACGTTAGGCGGCGGAAGGTGTCGCTGCGAACCTGGGCCAACCAGGAAGGCGATACTTCCAGAAAAATTCCAAGGAAATCCAATGAAGGCTGCGGTGCTTAGACACTATGGTGACAATAGAATGATCGAGGTGGCAGACGTTTCATTGCCGCCGGTCTCCGATACAGAGCTACTGGTTGAGGTTCGCTCTGCCAGCGTGAATCCGCTGGACGTCAAGACACGCGATGGCAAAGTACGGGTCCTGTTGAAGTACCGCCTTCCGTTCGTATTGGGCAACGACCTTGCGGGTGTCGTGCGTCAAGTGGGAAAACAAGTCCGGCGTTTCAAAGTTGGCGACGAAATCTATGCACGCCTCGACAAAAGCCGGATTGGGTCTTTTGCCGAGTTCGCTGCAGTTCGAGAAAGTGATGCAGCTCTTAGACCCAAGAACACGACGTTCGAGGAGGCAGCGTCGCTGCCCTTGGTCGCTCTGACCGCATGGCAGGCACTTGTCGAGATTGGCAAGCTCCAAGCAGGTCAGCGGGTTCTTGTTCACGCTGGCAGCGGGGGCGTGGGAACTGTGGCGATTCAGGTCGCTTGCCACCTTGGAGCTGAGGTATTCACTACGGTCGGGCACCGCAACTTCGATTTGGTCAGGATGCTCGGAGCCAATACTCCCATCGACTATCGAACCGAGCGCTTTGAAGACATAGCGAAGGACTGCGATGTGATACTGGATAGCGCCGGCGGCGACACGCTCGTGCGCTCATTCCAGTGTGTGAAGCCTGGCGGCATCGTCGTCAGTATTGGGGGCACACCGTCTGCAGCCTTTGCAAGGCAGTGGGGGCTCAACTCGCTTTTGGTCTTCATCATCGGATTGATGTCGAGAAAGGTCTCGGCGGCAGCACGAGCAAGCATGGCACGCTATGAATATCTCTTCATGCGACCTGACGGCGACCAGTTAGAACGGATCGCAGGGTTGGTGGAAAGTGGAATCATCAAACCTCAGATCGACAAAGTGTTCACACTTGAACAGGTAAGAGAGGCACTCTCGTATTCGGAATCAGGGCGAGCAACTGGCAAGGTTGTCATCAAAGTTTCTTAACCCATAGCCATGAGGGCGCCCCAGCCTAACCTGTCATTGCAGGCGACGGTCTACGGTCGCGCCTGAACTCCAACGTTAGAACTATTTTTAAGGAGTCCATAGCTATGCCAATCCCAGCATCCGAAGTTATAGTCAACGGTGTCTATGGTTCCGTTTGTGGAGACGAAACAAGAGGTCTTCCTCAAAACGATCATACCCAGTCGGAAAGCCACTCGCATTTATCTTGATGAGGAGCGTTAAAATGGACAAAGAAACTAAACTTGAAGAAGAAATTCTGGCCTCGTTTGAAAAAGGCGAATGGCAGCCCTCTCAAAAAGGCAAAAGCGAAATTGCGCGTTTTGCCGCAATGGCCTCGGCATCTCTGACTAAAGACAAGCGAGTCAATATTCGTATCTCATCCAGAGACCTAGATGATATTCAGGCGAAGGCCGCAGAAGAAGCGATTCCTTACCAGACGCTAATGGCTAGCGTTCTTCACAAATATGTCACAGGTCGTCTTGTGGAAACACATCCCAATCTAACCTCACGTTCAAGCGGGGCGCGCCAGAGGCGGCGTGCGCCCTAACTTCTCGTTATGTTACCCACACGCGAGATTAGTCGTCAGCCATAAAAAAAGCCAACCTCGCGGTTGGCTTTTTTGTATCGCAGCTTAAAAAATAACACTCCCTCACCTCAATCCTCTCCCGGTGGGAGAGGATGCAATCGTGAAAAACCGATACTATTTAAGCGCGCTTTTTGAACTCGTTGGTACGGGTGTCGATTTCGATTTTGTCGCCGATTTCAACAAATGCCGCCACGGCCAACTCAAATCCGCCAGTGATTTTCGCGGGCTTCATCACCTTGCCGGACGTGTCGCCGCGCACCGATGGCTCGGTGTAAATCACTTCGCGCACGATGGTGTTGGGCAGTTCGACCGAGATCGCTTTGTCGTTGTAGAACACCACTTCGCAAGGCATGTTGTCTTCGATATAGTTAATCGAATCACCCATGCTTTCCGCTTCGATTTCGTACTGGTTATATTCGCCATCCATGAACACATACATCGGGTCGGCGAAATAGGAATAATTCACTTCTTTACGATCCAGCATGATCTGATCGAATTTGTCATCAGCCGCGAACACCGTTTCTTTGGCGGATTCGGTCAGCAGATTTTTCATTTTCATTTTCACCACCGAACCGTTACGACCGGAACGGCTGTATTCGGCTTTGAGTATGACCATAGGCTCTGTGCCGACCATAATCACGTTTCCGGCGCGTAGTTCTTGTGCTGTTTTCATGTTCCTTGCCCATCAATTTTGAAGGCGCGCATTTTACCGACTTTCTGGCAAAAATCCAGAAGATTCAAAGCCAAGTTATTTTCACTTAAAATTTTCGCGCGATGCCGCGCATGGGAATGCAATTCGTTTAACGCGCCGGAAAAATCATCCCACTCGCCCGCCACCGTGCCACCATCGTTCCACACCCGCCAAAAACCTTGTAGCGCGCGGCTTGCCGCATCACTCAAACCCTCTTGATATAAGCGCAAAAACGCTTGCAGTTTTTGCCAGTGCACCTCGTCATGCTGCGCATAAATTTGCCACGCCATCGGTTTCCCTGCCCAGAGTGCCCGCACACATGAATCTTCGCCGCGCACAAAATTCACATCGCACGCCCACAGCAAAGTGTCGTAATCCTCCTGCGCCACAAACGGCAAAATGCGCACTTGCAAATTGCCACGTGCATGGTTTTCTTCAACTGAAAAATATTGCTCCACCTGCGGCACGATGCGTCCTTCTGGAATCAGGCACAACACGGCTTGTTCGCCCTTCGCCCATGTGTCAAACAAGCTAGTCAGCGCGTTGTTTTCATACGCAAACAAAGAAATTTTCAGCGTATCGGCGGCAGGAATTTCCAAACCAATGCCGCGCCAAAATTCCTGCTGTGCGGCGACATTGTTTTGAAACGCATCGCGTCGCGCCAACAGATTTTTTTCAATCAACAAACCGCCAGTTTGTTGATTGAAACCGGGGAAGAAAAAATACTTGGTCAGCGGCAATTGCGGATGCGGCGACGGAAGTTTATGGCAACCGGCTACCCAATTTTCGGCAGAGAGATATTCGAGATTTATCCAAACGGGCGGGTCATTTTTCGCCGCCATCGCCAAGATATACGAGTCCGGCAACTTGCAGGCAAAGGCTGCAATAACAATGTCAGCGGACTGCGCAGCGGCAAACTCTTTGCGCCACATCCGCACCTCAACCCCGCGTTGCGACTGGCTTTCCAGCGTGGCATCGGCTTGCGGGCAGAGCTTGGCAAAGCTCGCCACATCATCCACCCACAGCCGCACCGACAAGTCGTATTCGCTCGCCAACTGCCGCGCCAACCGCCAGCACACGCCGATGTCGCCGTAGTTATCGACGACGTTGCAAAAAATGTCGCAGGATATTTTTTCTGAATAGATTTTGGTCAGTCTTTCAACTCAAGCACATCCTGCATGTCGTACATACCTGCCGGATGAGCTTTCAAGAAACGTGCGGCGCGCAACGCACCCAGCGCGAAAGTGGCGCGGCTGCTGGCTTTGTGGGTAATCTCAATGCGCTCGCCTATACCCGCATACAACACAGTGTGGTCGCCGACAATGTCACCTCCGCGCACAGTGGCAAAACCTATGGTGGAAGGATCACGTTCGCCGGTCACGCCCTCGCGGCCATACACGGCGCACTTGTCCAAGTCGCGTCCCAAGGTACGCGCCACCACTTCACCCAAACCCAGTGCCGTGCCGGAAGGCGCGTCAACTTTGTGGCGGTGATGGGCTTCGATAATTTCGATGTCGTAACCGTGACTCAACACGCGCGACGCGGTTTCCAAAAGTTTGAAAAGCAGATTCACGCCGACACTCATATTCGGTGCGAATACGATGCCGACATCTTGTGCGCCCGCGCCCAGCATCGCTTTTTGTTGCGCATTAAATCCGGTCGTGCCGATTACCATGTTCACGCCCAACTTGCGGCAGATTTCCAAATGATGCAGCGTGCCTTCGGGACGCGTGAAGTCAATCAACACATCCGCGCCGCGCAAAGAACTTTCAACATCCGCGCTGATTTTTACACCGCACGGCGCGCCAAATAATTCACCCGCGTCGCGACCTAAAAATT
>JBAVPP010000304.1:0-2062 GCA_049693175.1 Gallionella sp.
GATAAAGCGTTTGTGGATGATAAATTCGAGTTGCGCGCGTATATCGGCGGACGCTTGCGCGTGATTTTTTATTTGCGGCAAACTTTTTTGCAGCGCGTGATATTCAGTCAAAATGCTGAACGCCAGCCGTGCGATTTCTTGCGCGATGAGCAGCAAACGATTCTTCGCTTCTTTGCCGCGCGTGACAAAAGTGGTTTCGTTAAACGGCAGCGGCTCGCTCAAACAACAACGCTCAAACGTCATCGCCAAAATCTGATTTTGCAATTCCTGCGGCGTGCCGAGCGGCATGTACAACATGCCCAATTTTTGCGCATCAGGCAGATTTTTTTCCATGTATTTCACCTGCTCTTTAAGCAGCAACATAAACAGCCGACGCAGTCCGCCTCTATGCGCAAGTTGCGCCGCATCGCGTGTTTCAAAGGCGCGCAAAATCACCGCGTCGTTGTCGTCCACTAGCGCGTTAAACAGCGTCACACTTTGCCCGGCGCGTTGTACGACGCGCGTGTCGGCAAATTCGCCAAAGCTCCATGTCGTGCTGCGTTGTTCGCTGAGTGGCGCGCTAATTTCTTTGGTGACGGCGGCGATAACAGGCGCGGCGCGCGGCGAAAGTTCACTATGCAATTGCGCGAAATTGCGTGACATAGCTAGCTGCCGACCATGCTCATCGACGACGCGAAAATTCATCAGCAAATGTTGCGGCAATTGTTCCAATCGAAACGCATCCAGCGGCGTATCAAGTTGTTTTTGTTCGCGCAAATAACGCGCCAACGCCTGCAACAACGGCGTGTTGGCGGGCGGCACATCGCGACAAAACGCCGACGCGAATTCGGGAACAGGCACAAGATTGCGGCGGATTTTTTGCGGCAAAGTTTTAATCAGTTGCACCACTTTTTCCGCGAGTATGCCCGGTATCAACCATTCGCAGCGCGGCGAGGAAACCTGATTGATAAGAGCCAGCGGCACGGTCAGCGTGATGCCGTCGTCATTTTTTCCCGGCGAAAAGTTGTAGCTCAACGCGAAGCTGATGTTGTCGATTTTCAGTTGCGGTGGAAATTTATCTGTCGTAATACCCTGCGCTTCGTGGCGCATCAAATCATCTTTTTTCAGGAACAATAATTTCGCGTCGTTGCGTTCCGCTTCTTTGCGCCACGCTTCAAACGCTGCACCGTTATGCAAATGCGACGGCACGCGCTGATCGTAAAACGCAAAAATCAATTCATCATCCACCAGCACATCCGGTCGGCGTGCCTTGTGTTCCAAGGCTTCGATGTCGTCTATGAGTTTTTGATTGTGCGCAAAAAACGGCGCGCGTGTGTCGAACTCGCCGCCGACCAATGCTTGTCGAATAAAAACTTCGCGCGACTCGGCAACATTCATCGGCCCGTAATGCACGCGCTTCTTGGCGTTGAGCAGCAGACCATGCAGCGTGCTGCGCTCATACGCCGTAACTTGCGCGGCTTTTTTTTCCCAATGCGGATCGAAATAATACCGCTTGATGAGATGCGAGCCGACCTCTTCCAACCACTCCGGTTCAATGCGCGCTAAGGTGCGAGCGAACAATCTGTGCGTCTCAACCAACTCGCCCGCCATCACCCATTTCGCTCCTTTTTTCGCCAGCACAGAATTGGATGCGATGACAAATTTGATGCTGCGCGCACCCAGATATTCATTGCCTTCCACGCCCTTCATACCGATATTGCCGAGGAGTCCGCACAACAACGCTTTGTGGATTTCTTCATAGCTGGCGGGCGCATCATTTTGCTTCATGCCCATCTCGGCAACTTGCGTGTGCAACTGCTGATGCAGTTCACGCCATTCGCGCAGACGCAGCGGCGATAAAAAATTCCTGCGGCATTCTTCCGCCATCAAACGATTGGATTGTTTGTGCGCCAACGCCTGTTCGTACCACGCCCAGATTTTGATGTAAGCGAGAAAATCCGAACGCTCATCGGCGAATTTTTTATGCGCCGCATCCGCTGCTTCTTGTCGTTCTTGCGGACGGTCGCGCGGGTCTTGCACCGACAACGCGCTGGCGATAATAAGGATTTCGGTGAGGCAGTGA
>JBAVPP010000305.1:0-7917 GCA_049693175.1 Gallionella sp.
CCACCCGGTGCTTGCACTTCTGCAATGTCACCTTGATATTTTCCAATCAAGGCGCGCGCGATGGGTGAACCGATGGATACTTTGCGCTCGCGTATGTTTGCCTCGTCCTCACCCACAATTTGGTAGGTCACCACGTCGCCATTGTTCACGTCTTCGAGTATCACGGTCGAGGCAAACACACAACGCCCGCCGGCATTGATGGTGCGCGGATCAATGATTTGCGCGCTGCCCAACTTTCCTTCCAGTTCCTGAATCCGCCCCTCGACAAATGCCTGACGTTCTTTCGCCGCATCATATTCCGCGTTTTCAGAAAGATCGCCCTGTGCGCGCGCTTCCGAGATTGCCGCGATGACAGAAGGACGCTGCACGGTTTTTAAGTTGTGCAATTCTAGTCGCATCTTTTCTGCACCTATCATCGTCAATGGGACTTTGCTCATATTCGTTTCACTCTAAAATTATTTCAGTCGCAGTTGCTGGCTTTGTAAATCGTAAACTTGTAGTCCGGTCAGATGATGCATCCCGACACAAGCCGCACGCGCGCCGGCCAGCGTGGTGTAATAAGTCACACGACCTTGCAGTGCGGCATGACGTATCGAATAAGAATCTTTCATCACCGACGGCTTGCTGTCGACCGTATTCACAATCAGACTCACTTCACCGTTCTTAATCATATCGACGATGTGCGGCCGGCCTTCGGTGACTTTATTCACCGTCGACACGGCCACGCCCGCCGCAGCAATCGCCGCCGCCGTACCGCGTGTGGCGAGCAACGTAAAGCCCAATTCCACCAAGGAACGCGCGACTTCCACCGCACCGGTTTTATCCGCTTCGCGCACGCTGATGAATACCTTGCCGGCACGCGGTAATTTCACACTCGCGGCGAGTTGCGATTTGACGAATGCTTCGGCGAAAGTCTCGCCCACGCCCATCACTTCGCCGGTCGATTTCATCTCTGGTCCGAGGATCACATCCACGCCGGGGAATTTAATAAACGGGAACACCGCTTCTTTCACCGAATAAAACGGCGGAATCACTTCTTTGGTGATGCCTTGTTGCGCAAGCGTCTGTCCCGCCATACAACGCGCGGCGATTTTCGCCAGCGGCACACCCGTCGCTTTGGAAACGAACGGCACAGTGCGTGAGGCGCGCGGATTCACTTCCAATACATAAACCGTTTCGCCTTGAATCGCAAACTGCACGTTCATCAAGCCGACCACATTTAGTTCTTTTGCCATCGCCACAGTCTGACGGCGCAATTCGTTTTGCATGGCTTGCGACAGCGAGAACGGCGGCAGCGAACATGCCGAATCACCGGAATGCACGCCCGCTTCCTCGATGTGTTCCATGATGCCGCCGATGATGACTTGCGTGCCATCCGACACCGCATCCACATCCACTTCAATCGCGTCATTCAAGAATCTATCCAGAAGAATCGGCATACGTTCCGGATAGGTTTTGGACATTTCTTCCGCGTCGCGCATGTAACGTTCCAAGTCTGGTTGCGCATGGATGATTTCCATGGCTCGACCGCCCAACACGTTGGAGGGACGCATCACCAGCGGATAACCAATTTCCGCCGCACCCGCCACGCCATCCGCAACATTGCTAGCAGTACGATTCGGTGGCTGCTTCAATTCCAGTTTGCGCAACATGGTTTGGAAACGCGCGCGATCTTCCGCCATGTCTATCATGTCGACCGACGTGCCGATGATGGGCACACCGCTTTTCGCCAGGCCATGCGCCAACTTCAGCGGCGTTTGTCCGCCGTATTGCACAATCACGCCGATGGGTTTTTCCACCGCCACCACCTCCAGCACATCTTCCAAAGTCAGCGGTTCGAAGTACAAGCGATCCGAGGTATCGTAGTCGGTGGAAACGGTTTCGGGATTGCAGTTGACCATGATAGTTTCATAGCCATCTTCGCGCATCGCCAATGCGGCATGCACACAGCAATAATCGAACTCGATACCCTGTCCAATACGGTTAGGTCCGCCGCCCAGCACCATGATTTTTTTGTTGTTGGTCGGTTGCGATTCGCACTCTTCTTCGTAAGTGGAGTACATATACGCGGTGTCGGTAGAAAATTCCGCCGCGCAGGTATCGACGCGTTTGTACACCGGACGTATGCCCAGCGCGTGACGATAAGCGCGCACCGCCGCATCATCGGTATTCAATAAAAACGCCAGACGCGCATCGGCGAAACCACTACGTTTTAAGGCGCGCATTTCATCGCGCTGGATGGATTCCAAATTGCGTCCAAGCAAAGAATTTTCCTGGCGTATCAAATCTTCGATTTGCACCAAAAACCACGGGTCGATTTTGCTCACGGCAAAAACTTCCGACACACTCATGCCAACACGGAACGCATCCGACACCGCCCAAATCCTATCCGGTCCGGGGTTGCCGAGTTCCGCGCAAATCGCATCGCGGTCTGTGTATTTTGTGTCCAAGCCGTTCACGCCAACTTCCAAGCCGCGCAAAGCTTTTTGGAAGGATTCTTGGAAGGTGCGACCGATCGCCATCACCTCGCCCACCGACTTCATTTGCGTGGTTAGTCTGTCATTCGCTTGCGGGAATTTTTCAAACGCAAAGCGCGGGATTTTGGTCACAACATAATCGATAGTCGGCTCAAATGAAGCCGGAGTTGCGCCGCCGGTGATGTCATTTTTCAATTCATCCAGCGTGTAACCCACCGCCAATTTTGCGGCGACTTTCGCAATTGGAAAGCCGGTGGCTTTGGATGCCAAAGCGGATGAACGCGACACGCGCGGATTCATTTCGATGACCACCATGCGCCCGTCGTCCGGGTTGATGGAGAACTGCACATTCGAGCCGCCTGTTTCCACGCCGATTTCGCGCAGCACCGCCAACGAGGCATCGCGCAAAATTTGATATTCTTTGTCGGTCAAGGTTTGCGCCGGCGCAACGGTAATCGAGTCGCCGGTATGCACGCCCATAGGGTCGAGATTTTCGATGGAACAAATGATGATGCAATTATCATTGCGGTCACGCACCACTTCCATCTCGTATTCTTTCCAACCCAGCAGCGATTCTTCAATCAGCAACTCTTTGGTTGGCGACGCTTCCAAACCGCGCTCGCATATCTCGACGAATTCTTGACGATTGTACGCGATGCCGCCGCCGCTGCCGCCCATCGTAAAGGATGGACGTATCACCGTCGGAAAACCCATCACCTGCTGCACCTGGAACGCTTCTTCCATAGAATGCGCGATGGCAGAACGCGCCGAAGCGAGACCAATGCGCGTCATCGCCTGTTTGAATTTCTCGCGGTCTTCCGCCATGTCGATGGCATCACGCGACGCGCCTATCATTTCGACATTATATTTTTCCAACACGCCATGTTTCGCCAAATCCAGCGCGCAATTCAGCGCGGTCTGTCCGCCCATGGTCGGCAGAATCGCATCGGGACGTTCCTTGGCGATAATTTTTTCCACCATCTGCCAAGTAATCGGCTCGATGTAAGTCGCGTCCGCCATATTGGGGTCGGTCATAATCGTGGCGGGATTGGAGTTTACCAACACCACGCGATAACCTTCCTCGCGCAACGCTTTACACGCTTGCGCGCCGGAGTAATCGAACTCGCACGCCTGCCCGATAACAATCGGACCCGCGCCGATGATGAGTATGCTTTTTAGGTCAGTTCTTTTAGACATAATGTTTTTGCCACAGAGTACACAGAGAACACAGAGAAGAGCATCTAACGCTCTGTGACCTCTGTGCTCTCTGTGGCTTAGGTTTTATTTTTCTCCATCAACCCAACAAATTTATCAAACAACTCATCCACGTCGTGCGGGCCGGGGCTCGCTTCAGGGTGGCCTTGGAAACAGAATGCTGGTTTATCGGTCAGCTCAAAACCTTGCAACGTTCCGTCGAACAAGGAGATGTGCGTGACACGCGCATTGGCGGGCAGCGTTGCCGCATCCACCGCAAAACCGTGGTTCTGACTGGTAATCATTACACGCTTGGTTTGCGTATCCTGCACCGGATGGTTCGCGCCACGATGACCGAATTTCATTTTCACGGTTTTCGCACCGGATGCCAGACCCAGAATCTGATGTCCCAGACAAATACCGAACAGCGGCATATTCGCCGCCAGAATTTTTTGTGTCGCGGCAATCGCGTAATCGCAGGGCTCAGGATCGCCGGGTCCGTTGGACAAAAACACGCCGTCCGGCTGCATCGCCAACACATCAGCCGCAGCAGTTTTTGCAGGGACGACCGTGATACGACAACCGCGCTCCGCCAACATACGCAAGATGTTGCGCTTCACACCGAAATCGTAAGCCACCACATGGAAGGATTTGGGAGCTGGGATTTGGGATTTGGCTGCATCGCCTTTCCCTAAATCCGAAATCCCAACTCCTAAATCCTTGTACCCAACACCTAGCTCCCACTCGCGTTGCGTCCATTCATACGACTTGTCGCAGCTCACCACTTGCGCCAAGTCCATGCCCGCCAAACCGGCAAAACCGCGCGCCGCAGCCAAAGCCGCTTCGACATTTTCACCTGTCGCAATGCAACCGTTTTGCGCGCCTTTGGAACGCAAAATGCGCGTCAATTTACGCGTGTCGATACCGGCAATCGCGACCACATTATTGGCTTTAAGATAATCGGGTAAAGATTGCGTGCTGCGGAAATTGCTCACCGTCATAGACAAATCGCGAATGATCAACCCGCTGGCAAAAACCTGACGCGACTCCACGTCTTCGCTGTTCACACCGACGTTGCCGATATGCGGATACGTGAGCGTGACGATTTGTTTGCAATACGACGGGTCGGTGAGAATTTCCTGATAGCCGGTCATGGCGGTATTGAACACCACCTCGCCGACGCTGCTGCCTGAAGCACCAATGGCAATGCCGCGAAACACCGTCCCATCGGCAAGCACAAGAATGGCGGGGTTAGTTTGCGACACCTGATACTCCCTAATAGACATAAAGAAGCGGGACGAACCGTGTGTTCATCCCGCTGTTAGTGGTGCGTATTATAGCCGATACGCACCACCGCTTCAATCTCAGTCTATAAAAAATGAGCTATACGCTTAAACGCAATCCGCACAAGGCTCAATCTTGTATGGCAGGCAAATCCAGAAGAACTTGCTGCAATATTTTTTACCCCAGTTTGAATGATGCATAGTCCGGCGGCAGGTTTATTTCGCCCAGTGGTGTCCGCAAAAATATACGCGCTGAAAGTGCATTGTTTGTCGGCATCTAGACTGGCGTAAAAATCAGAAAATTCGATAATCAACTTACACCACCCGCCCCGCCGCTAATTTCAATTGCTTGCCGCATCGCGCGGCTAAATTTTCATCGTGCGTGACCAAGATTAAAGTCGTGCCTTGCGCGCGGTTGAGTTCTAACATCAGTTCGATAATTTGCGCGCCGGTGGCGGCATCGAGATTGCCGGTTGGTTCATCGGCAAACAAAATTTTTGGTCGCGTGACGAAGGCACGTGCCAGTGCCACGCGTTGTTGTTCACCACCGGAAAGATGTTTGGGTAAATGATGGGCGCGCGCACTTAAGCCGACTTGTTGCAAGGAGGTTTCGGCGCGTGAACGTACATCGCTTGCGCCTATCAATTCCAACGGTAACATCACATTTTCCAAGGCATTGAGCGCGGGCAACAACTGAAAAGACTGGAACACGAAACCCGCCAATTCGCCGCGTAATCCGGCGCGACCATCTTCATCCAATGCGAATAAATCCGTGCCGTTCAATAATACTTTTCCGCTGCTCGCCACATCCAAACCCGCCAGCAATCCTAGCAATGTGGTCTTGCCCGAACCGGACGCGCCAACGATGGCGAGACTCTCGCCCGCCTCCACCGAAAAATTCACCTCGTGCAAAATAAGTAGCGGCTGATCGCCGCTTTGCACTTGCTTGCCAAGTCCTATTGCTTGCACAATCGCTGCCATGAAAAATCTATCCCTCACAAAAATTTTACTGCTAGCATTCTTGATGACTAGCACGCTCGCTCATGCCGAAAAAAACATACTCGTGTTCGGCGACAGTTTATCAGCAGGATTCGGAATTGCGCGCGAGGCGGCTTGGCCGAATTTATTGCAACAAGAATTGCGCAAAAGTAACACACAATTTGTTGTGGTCAATGCCAGCATCAGCGGCGAAACAACATCCGGCGGTGTGCGGCGTATCGCGCCGTTGTTTGCACAACACCAGCCCGCCATCGTCATTATCGAACTCGGTGCGAACGATGGGCTGCGCGGAAGTTCGTTAGTGGAGATGCGCAAAAATTTGAGTGACCTTATCGAACAGTCGCACCAAATAAACGCAAAAATTTTATTGGTCGGGATGCGCTTGCCACCGAATTACGGCAAGGTTTATGTGGATGAATTTCAAAACACGTTTGCGCAACTGGCAAAAAAATATCGCGTCGCGTTCGTGCCATTTTTGCTCGAAGGAGTTTCCGCACAACAATTTCAAGCCGACAATCTGCATCCCAATGCCGAGGCGCAAACGCGCATTATGGACAACGTGATGAAGTCGCTAAAACCGTTGCTGACGAAATAACTATCTCCGTCATCCCCGCGCAGCGAAACAAAATCTAGGTCTTGTTCCGCTGCGCGGACTGATATTTTTTGCTGGATTCCCGCCTGCGCGGAAATGACAATTCCCTAGCGCAGTGACACGCCGCTCATGGTTGAGAAGCCGGAAAATGCACTCGCCACACCTGCTCCAAAGCGTTTTGCCAAACGGTCGGCGAAGCCTTCTTTGACAGTGAAGTCCACGATATTTTCATTCTTAATCACATCGCGCGCCACCGATTCCACGCTACCCAATCCGTCCGCCAAGCCCATCTCCACGCCCTTTTGCCCGTTCCACACCAAGCCACTAAAAGTATCGGGCGTTTCTTTGAGGCGCGCACCGCGACCTTGCTTGACCACGCTGATAAATTGTTGATGGATTTCCGCCAACATTTGTTTGGCAAATTCCTGTTGCGCGGGACTCACCGGACTAAACGGATCGAGAAAACCTTTATTCGCGCCAGCGGTAACCAAGCGGCGTTCCACGCCGACTTTTTCCATCACGCCCGTGAAGCCGAAACCGTCCATGCGCACACCGATAGAACCGATCAAACTGGCCTTATCGACGAAGATTTTATCCGCCGCGACCGCGACGTAATAACCGCCCGATGCGCAAATATCATCGACCACGACATACAGCGGAATCGCCGGATACTTGGCACGCAAGCGGCGTATCTCGTCGTTGATTTGTCCCGCCTGTACCGGACTACCGCCGGGACTGTTGATGCGCAAAATCACCGCCTGCGTGCCGCTGTCTTTGAACGCGTCCTGCAAACTGGGAATCAGATTGTCGGCACTCGCGGCACTGTCCGATGCAATCACGCCCTGCATGTCTATCAGCGCGGTATGTTTACCGCTGGTCAGCGAGGTTTCTTTTTTGTCGAACCAGCCCATGCTAATGAACAGCACGACGAATAAAAATCCGAACGTGAGTGTGCGAAAAAAGATGTTCCAATGCCGCGCGCGGCGTTGCTCTTGCAGTGCCGACATCGCGAGTTTTTCCAGCACACCGCGTTCCCAATTATTCTGATCAGACATGACGATTCCTTAAAATTATTTCGGTTATGCGTTGACTCTCAACCACGCTCTGAGTTGCGCAAAATCATCCAGCAACGCCAGCGGATTGTGTGCCTGTAACTGCTCCGGCGGATGCGCGCCGTGTCCCATCGCCAGTGCGTCCACCTTGGCATTCTGCGCCAACTGCAAATCATGCGTGGTGTCGCCTATCATCAGCGTGCGTGCTGCACTGACACCCAACTCATCCATCAGTTCAAACAACATGGCGGGATTGGGTTTGGAAAAAGTTTGCTCGGCGGTGCGCGTCGCGTGAAAATATTTTTTCATATCGGTATGGG
>JBAVPP010000306.1:0-2187 GCA_049693175.1 Gallionella sp.
GTTATAGTTACACGAAACAAGTCCACGTCATCGAAAATTGTGAGAACGAATTCAAAACCAACACCGACTTGCTCTACAAAATCGAAGAACTACAAAAGACAGGCATCAAAGTCAAAATTCTGGCTGACATTATGAATATGCGAGCCGAGAACCCAACAATTCAAAAAGACCTTTTTTCAGAGATGGTCAGGTCAAATAAATGCCCAGTTGTGCAAATTTTAAGCGTTGAAGAGGTCATCAGCGAGCCAGTCCTACCAAAAATAAAACGGTTTTATAAAGAATTCGTCAGGCCGTTGATGCCCTAAAAAAATGAAGTTTAAGGAACACTGACAGGAACACTTAAAATTCGCCAAAATTAAATTCCAGTTTTTTCAATAAGATAGCAAATTGTTCGAGTCTCCCCATCCACCAATGTAGTGAATTAAGCCCCTGTTCGAAGGGGCTTTTTTCTTGTCTGCAAGGTTGAAAAGTTAAATCTAATCAATGTCGTTTTGTTTAGTATTCTCAAGAGGCTCTGATTTATTTGGCTTCTCTGCGAAGGCGGAAATCCAGTGCTTTTATTTGACTGAATTTCCGTCCGTGCTGGCTTAGTCGTATGGCTGGCAGTCTTATCAATGACAAAACCAAATGAATCAGTATTTACCTAAATCCCCAGGGTGCGCCACAAACGCATCAGATGCCGCGAAGTGGTCAGCGAGGCTTTGGCAAAATCGCCGCCATCAATTTGCGCTCTCGCTTCGTCAGCTTTGCCTTCCAGTGCCAAATCGAGAGTATGCCCGGCGCACTTGTGAAAATGCGCGTGGGCAGCGACCAGTTCTTTGAATTCAGGATGATTGCCGTAGTTGCTGCCACCCTGTCCGTATATCCATTTTCCCAGCGCGCATTGGTTGTCTTGGGCGACCACATTGGGATCCAAAGCTTCCGTTCCGGTGCCGTCGATGACACCTTGCAAACGCAATTTCCATTTGATGTGTGCTTCAATCGCGGTCTTGAAATTCAGGCCGCCGACTTCTTCTTTCGCATCGTCTTTGATGGCTTGAGTTTCTTTATCATTCGAACCGAATATCGATTTCCACCAGCTCATGGTCATTCTCCTTATGGGTGATATGCATTATTGCACTGACCTGCTAAGGGATTGTGACACGTTGCTGGAAATAAGAAAAATTAGCGGCTGCTGATTTGTGCGGTTTCCGATTAGCGGTTTATTTACCCGCTTTTGCGGTGATGAAAAGTCACCGGTACGACTGATGGAGGCGGGGTTTTCAAGACTTGTTTTTTCATCTTGCCCATGACGTGCATTTCGCACGGTTTGCAATCAAAGCGCAAAGTCAGATGTTCGCTGCCGTTCACCAAGGTCATCGGTTCGGCGCGCACTTGGCCTTGCACGCCGATTATGCCCTTGGCTTGCTTGGGACACAGGCTTAAAGAATAGCGTATGCAATGGCGTGTGACCATAAGTGAAACTTCTCCGGTTTCATCGTGCGCTTCATACGCGGAGGCGATGAGCTTCACGCCGTGCAACTCGTAAAAATTTCGCGCGGCAGCGTTGTACACATTGGCGAGAAAAGACAAGGTGTCTGCTGGATATTTCACTGGCGGTTGTACCGCTACCTTGCGTGGCAGGCGGATTAAGGCTTGCAAGCGCAACGCCGCTAATTTTTCCAGCGCGTCACGGCGCAATTTATTCAGCGCGGAGCTGGCGATGAATAAAGGTTGTGACCAATTGACGGTTAAATTTTTTAGGGCAAAATCGCTGTTGCCAAAGCGCGCCAATTGTTCGCGCAACGCCTGTTCTGCCGTGTCGGGATGCTGCGCGATTTGTTTGTCGCAAACTAAATTTTCTGCTGCGCAGATGCCATCCTCATCGGTCAGCGTGAGTGAAAATCCGTCAGCGGTTTCGGCAAATTCCGCATCCAAACTGATGCGACGTTCGGCGGATTTTTTAGTCAGTGCGTGTTCCCATGCATGGTCACGGTTGCGACTGATGGCGATGCCGACGCGCAAGCCTTCCAGTGTGTGCATCGCCTCGTTGGGGAACACGCGCCAGACCGTGCCTCTGCGTTCCACCACGTTCGCCTGCAAGCCATGTACCACACGTTTGTGCTGATAGTTTAGTCCGTCGCTATTCGCCAACTCCTCATTGGAATCCATCTCAAACCAAGTGTCACCGAGCTGGGTGACATAGCC
>JBAVPP010000307.1:0-7010 GCA_049693175.1 Gallionella sp.
CACCAATGTTCGCCCATGCGATCCATCAGCCACAGCACGCCTGCCAGTAAAGGCAAACCGAGTACCGCGCCGATCAACAAACCTTTGAGCGCGTCCAGCACGTAGAGCTTGAGCGTCATTTTATTAAAGCCGTAACGCGCCTCGATGCGAAACGTGCTGTACCAACCAAACGGAGCTTCCAATAAGGACGACACCAGCAACACCGCAACGATAGTCGCCATGCCTTGCAACAGCGGCGCGGCAAACCAACGATTGCAAATTTCCGCGATGAATTGTATGCCGCCGCCCAGCGTGAAGCCCAGCAATATCAAGGCATCGAACAGCGCGCCCCAGTTGGCGAAACGGGTTTTCGCGCTGGTGTAATCGGCGGCTTTTTGATGGTCGGCAAGCGTGATATTCGCACTGAACGCGTCCGGCACTTGTGCGCGATTAGCGGCAATATGCGCCAGATGACGGCGCGCCAGCCACAACTTGGTGAGCGTGGAAACGATGAGTGCGGCGATGAAAAAAATTGTCAATTGCGATGCGGTCATTATGTTTACGTTTAAGGGTTACGGGCAAAGACGCGCTACAATGCGCGCCGCAAATATTTAATCACTGGCAGAATTTCAAGGCGCGCGAATTATGGCACAAAATCAAAATTACCTTATCTGGATAGACTTGGAAATGACCGGTCTGAATCCCGACACCGACCGCATCATCGAGGCGGCGATAGTCATCACCGATGGCGACTTGAACACTGTCGCCGAAGCGCCGGTGCTGGTGGTGCATCAGCCCGACAGCGTGCTGGACGCGATGGACAACTGGAACAAATCCACGCATGGCAAATCGGGATTGATAGAAAAAGTCAAAGCGTCCACGCTGAGCGAGGCCGATGTCGAAGCGCAAATGCTGGCGTTCATGCAGCAATATGTGCCGACCCGAACCTCGCCCATGTGCGGCAATTCCATCTGCCAAGACCGCCGCTTCTTGGCGCGTTCCATGCCCAAGTTCGAGGACTATTTTCATTATCGCAATCTCGATGTCAGCACCATCAAAGAACTGGCGAAACGCTGGAAACCCGACATGGCGAAAGGCGTGAAAAAACACGGCAAGCATGAGGCGTTGGCAGATATTTACGAATCCATAGAAGAATTAAAACATTACCGCGAACATTTTTTCAAAGTGTGATGCGCAGCAATTTTTCCGAGGAGACCGCGCGATGATCGAGCAACTAAATAAAATGCTCAATTCCAATTTGGTGGAATCTTTGGGTATGCAAGCGGTAGAGTGCAGCGAGGGCCGCTTCGTCGCCACCATGCCAGTCGATCACCGCACGCGCCAAGTTTTTGGCCTGCTACACGGCGGCGCATCGGTGGCATTGGCGGAAACCATTGCCAGCATGGGAGGCTATTATCTGGTCGCGCCGGACAACATGGCGGTAGTCGGGCAGGAAATCAATGCCAATCATTTGCGTCAGGTCACTCAAGGCATCGTCAAAGGCGTGGGCGAAATCATCCATTGCGGCAAACGCTCACAGGTTTGGGGAGTTTCGATTTTTGACGAGCATGAGAACTTGGTGTGCATCTCGCGCTGCACTTTAGCCGTCATAGACTTTGCTGGCGATCATCCGATGAAGCAATTATTCATCGCGTATCGCAACAAATAAGCTCAATCAAAAACTGTTTTCCGCCGTCGGAAAACTGCCATCTTTTACCGCGCTCACGTAACGCTTTACCGCGTCTGAAATCGATGCCGCTCCGGTCATAAAATCTTTGACGAAGCGCGCTTTTTTGCCGGGATAAATGCCCAGCATGTCATGCAACACCAGCACTTGACCTGAGCAATTCGCGCCCGCGCCTATGCCTATGGTGGGAATAGAAAGTTGCGCGGTGATGTCGGCGGCGAGTGTGGCGGGCATCGCTTCCAACACAATCATGCCCGCACCCGCTTGTTGTAACGCCAGCGCGTCGGCGATGATTTTTTGCGCGGCATCGGTATTTTTTCCTTGCACGCGGTAGCCGCCGAGTTGATGCACCGACTGCGGTGTGAGGCCGATATGTCCGCACACCGGTATACCGCGCGTGGTCAGAAAATGCACGGTCTCGACCATCTCCGCGCCACCTTCTAACTTGACCATTTGCGCGCCCGCCGCCATCAATTTTGCAGCGTGTGCAAAAGTTTCCTGCGGGGTAATTTGAAATGTGCCGAACGGCATATCGCTGATGACAAATGCTTGCGTTGCGCCGCGCACCACACAAGCCGTGTGATACACCATGTCGTCCAGCGTCACCGGCAGCGTGCTGTCAAAACCTTGCAGCACCATGCCCAGCGAATCTCCCACCAGCAGCACATCCACACCCTGCGCTTCCAATAGCGCGGCAAAACTCGCGTCATAGCAAGTGAGCATGGCGATTTTTTGTTGTTGCTTGTATAAATTTTGCAGGGCAGTCATCGTGGTGCGCATGTCATCCTCCCAAACTAAAAAACTCGCGCGAACTGCGCATGTTTTGTATACGTTGCAACATGAGCGCGAAGTCCTCTTCGTTCTCGACCAGATTCAGATTATCACTGTTCACCACCAGCACCGGGGCGGCATCATAATGGTAAAAAAAGTCGCTATAACTCTGCGCCAATTTAACCAGATACTCATCCGAAATGTTTTGCTCGTAACGCACGGCGCGCTTGTGTACACGTGTCAGCAAAGTATCCACCGAGGCCTGCAAATAAATTACCAAGTCCGGCGCGGGAGCTTGCACGGCAAGGTTTTTATAAATTTGCTGATACAAATTAAATTCCGCGTCGGACAAATTCAGACGCGCAAACAGCATGTCTTTGTCGAACAAATAATCTGATACGGTGGTCTGCTGGAACATATCCATTTGCGCCAGTTCGCGCACTTCGTTGCCGCGCTGAAACAGAAAAAATAATTGCGTCGCCAGCGCGTGGCGCGCGGGGTCTTGATAGAACTTGCCGAGAAAAGGATTTTCTTCCGGCTTCTCAAACAAAGTGGAAGCGTTCAAATGTCGCGCCAAGCGGCGCGCGAGGCTGGTCTTGCCCACGCCTATCGGTCCTTCCACCACCACATAACGATATTTATCGAACAGCATTATCGTCCTCGCTGATACGTTGCAATGCCTGATCCTGACAGGTTTGTGCGGCAACACTCGCCTTGCCGATGCCGGGAATTTCGCAGTCCGGTGCAATCTCCAGCAAGGGTTGCAGCACAAAGGCACGGGTATGCATTTGCGCATGAGGGATGGTCAGCCCGTGCTCATGCAATCTCAGCTCATCGTACAGCAACACATCCAAATCCAACGTGCGCGGCGCGTTTTGAAACGTGCGCTCACGACCGTTTTGATGTTCGATATGCAACAACGCTTGCAGTAAATTTTGCGGCGTTAAAGCGGTGGAAATTTTTGCCACCGCATTCACAAAATCCGGTTGATCCGCATAGCCCAGCGGCGCGCTGGCGTACAAAGAGGAGCGCGCCAACAATTGTGTTTCCGGCAAAGCGGCAAGCGCGGAAAAACCTTTTTTTACTTGGCTTTGCGGGTTATCCAAATTGCTGCCCAAGGCGACAAATGCAATATGCGACATTATTCAGCCGGGGTATTTTCAGCAGGCGCGGCGCGGCTGCGCGGTTTGCGGCGGCGACGTTTTTTCTCGCCGGATTTTTCCGGCTGCAACATCTCGGCACGACGCTCGGTGCTGGCATCCTGAAACTCATCCCACCACAAACCCAACTCGTCATCGACCTCGCCGCTGGCGCAACGCAACAGCAGAAAATCATAGGCGGCACGGAAACGCGGTGACTCCAATAAACGATACGGACGCTGACCGGAACATTGATCGAAACGTTGCTGCATCAACCAAATTTCTTTCATTACCGCGTCGTGACGGTGCGGAATTGCCATGCGCGATTTTTGTTTGGCGAGCACTTCATCCATAGACTCATGCATCGCGCCCACCGGACGTTCGCCGTTGTTAACGCGACTATCCCACGCGGCACGCACTTCCGGCCACAACAACGCGGCGAACAAAAACGCGGGAGACACGGTTTTATCCTGACGCAATCTGTCGTCGGTATTGCGCAACGCCAGCATAATAAATTTTTCGCCCGTGGGCTGCTCCCAAATCACATCCAACAAGGGCAACAAACCGTGATGCAATTCCATTTTGCGCAACGCTTGTATGCATTCGACGGAGCGGCCGGATAACAACATTTTCAGCACTTCGTCGAGCAGCCGCGCTTCCGGCACATTGTCCAATAAGTCTTTCATTTTCGCGATGGGCGCGGCAGTCGCGGCATCCAGTTTAATGCCGAGTTTTGCCGACAGCCGCACCGCGCGCAACATACGCACCGGGTCTTCGCGGTAACGCACCGCCGGATCGCCTATCATGCGCAACACGCCGTCGCGGGTGTCGGCATAACCGCCGTGAAAGTCGAAAATCTCTTGGGTGCTGGGATCGTAAAACAGCGCGTTGGCGGTAAAGTCGCGGCGTGCCGCATCTTGTTCCTGATCGCCGAATTCATTGTCACGCAACAAACGTCCATGCTCGTCGGTCTGCGCGTCCTCTGCCTCTATCATGCGGCGAAAAGTTGAGACTTCCACCACCTCTTCGCCAAACATCACATGCACCAGACGAAAACGCCGACCAATAATGCGCGAACGGCGAAACACGCGGCGCACTTCCTCCGGTGTCGCATTGGTCGCCACGTCAAAATCTTTGGGCGTTTTTTCCAGCAGCAAATCACGCACCGCACCGCCCACCACATACGCCTGATAGCCGGCAGCTTGCAAGCCATCGGTGACCTTTTTCGCGCCATAGCTAATCTGCCCGCTGGCTACGCCGTGCAGGGCGAATGGAATAATCTTGGCATTGCCCGCCGTCTTGACTTTTTCGGACTTACTGAACACACGTTTTAGGAATTTTTTTATCATCAGTTCTGCCAAATAAAACGCGCAAAAAACAAAATCGACTCACGCGTAAAAGCGCGGATTATACACTGTGAATTTGCGCGCACCGACGTGTGCCCACAAATGAAAAACGCGCCTTGCGGCGCGTTCTATTAGCTTGGTAAAGCGGCTTAGCCCTTCAGGCAAGAACTCATAAACGCCTTGCGTTCCGCGCCCTTCAAAGCCTTAGTCTTGGCATCGGCATTACAAGTTTTCATTTTGTCTTGTTGCTTAACCGGTGCGGCAGCAGCGGCAGGAGCGGCGGCACTTGCGGTTGGTTTTTCTTCCGCTTTGGCAGCTGGGGCGGCAGCAGTTTCACCCTTCAGCACATAATCTTTTTTCAAGCATTTTTTCATGAACGCTTTGCGTTCGTCGCCCTTCATGCCCTTGGCTTCTACATTACACCCCTTCATCTTGTCTTGTTGTGAACCCGCAAAAGCCGGTGCGGAAACAGCCACAGCGAAACCCAAACATGCCAACGCGATCAATTTTTTCATGAAGCTCTCCTTAGTAATTTAAATTAAATGTACTTCTGAATGAACGGAACAGGTCATAGACAGCAAATCTACAACACCGACGAGTTTAACGCACCCGCCAACCATTTGGTATACAGATGCGTCGCAATTTTATGCAAATTAGGTAAATTTTGCTGCGTCTGAGCTGCAATCACGCTAGTCGCCTGCACATAAGGACTGTTCGAGGCTTCGATTTCTTGCGCGCCTATCGCACACCATTCATCTATCATCGCCACCGTCATTTCCACATGACACTGTAGAGCCAGATGTTTGCCGATGGCATAAGCCTGATTCATACACGCCGCGCTGGAAAGCAGATGCGTCGCGCCTTGCGGCAAGGTAAAGGTTTCGCCGTGCCAATGAAATGCCTGAAATTTTTTGCTGTCGCCGAACCAATCATGGGCAATGGCATTATCCGAAACTTGCACTTCGCCCCAGCCGATTTCCTTGTGCGGATTTTTTGATACGATACCGCCCAATGCTTTGGAAATAAGCTGCCCGCCCAGACAATGTCCCAGTACAGGAATGTCCAACGCCACCGCCTCACGTATCAATGCCAAGATTTTTTCTATCCACGGCAAATCGTCGTTCACGCTCATCGGCCCCCCCATAAACACCAAGCCGGAATATGCCGCCGCGCTAACCGGCACGGCCTCACCCGCATCGATGGCAATCAACGTCCAAGGAACCTTGCGCGCATCCAAAAAGTCGGAAAAATATCCCGGCCCTTCGGATGCGGCATGACGAAAAATGGCGATGGGTTTCATGGAGTAAAAGCAGGATTTTGGATATGGGATTTAGGATTTAGTTAAAAGCAGTGCTGCGGTTTTTCCAAATCCAAATTCCTAAATCCCAAATCCTAGTTTTGTGTTTTATCCCGTTCAATCAGCGCGTAGGCCGAATGATTGTGGATGGACTCAAAGTTTTCCGACTCGACAATATAAGCGTCGATGCGCTCGTCGGCATTTAACACGGCGGCGACATCGCGCACCATGTCTTCGACAAACTTGGGATTGTCGTAAGCGCGTTCGGTGACATATTTTTCATCGGGTCGTTTGAGCAATCCGTACAGTTCGCACGATGCCTGTTCCTCGGCAATACGCACCACATCTTCTATCCACACAAAGCGGTTAGTGCGCAAGGTCAGCGTGACATGCGAGCGTTGATTGTGCGCGCCGCGATCCGAAATCTTTTTCGAACAGGGGCACAGACTGGTGACCGGCACGAGCACTTTCAACGTCATTTGCGTCTTGCCATTAATAACTTCGCCGATCAGCGTCACATCGTAATCGAGCAGACTTTGCACGCCGGAAATCGGCGCGGTTTTATTCACGAAATACGGGAAATTCATTTCGATATAACCGGACTTCGCTTCCAGGCGCGACACCATCTCGTGAAGGATCTTCTCAAATGATTCCACCGAGATCTCGCGCTCGTGGTGGTTGAGTATCTCGACAAAGCGCGACATGTGCGTGCCCTTGAAATTATGCGGCAGATGCACGTACATGTTGAACGTGGCGATAGTGTGTTGTACGCCGACACTCTGGTCCTTGAC
>JBAVPP010000308.1:0-3774 GCA_049693175.1 Gallionella sp.
GAACACAGTGGCGACATAATGCCGCCGCCCGCCCATGAAGCTTCCTGACCGATTGTGCCGCGTTCCAACAACGTGACGCGATGCCCCGCTTCCAGCAACGTGATGGCACTGGTCATGCCGACCGCGCCACCGCCTACAATCAGAATATCTGTGTTCACTGAATCAGTCTTTTGCGACAATGGGAATAGTGAGCGTTTTGGGCAAGGGAAACACGACATTCTCGATGATGCCTTGCAACTCGACGACCTTGGAGCCGCCCAGTTGTTCCAAGCGCGCAATCACGCCTTGCACCAATACTTCTGGAGCAGACGCGCCCGCGCTGATGCCAACATTTTTTTTATCGACAAACCATTCGGCGCGCAACTCATCGGCATTGTCCACCAGATACGCGGGTAGCCCCACATTTGCGGCAACCTCGCGCAAGCGATTGGAATTGGAGCTGCTGGGTGAACCTATCACCACCACCACATCGCATTGTTTGATGAGCATTTTTACCGCGTCTTGGCGGTTTTGCGTGGCGTAACAGATGTCGTCTTTTTTCGGTCCGGTGATAAACGGAAAACGATTTTTTAGCGCGGCGATGATGCTGCTGGCATCGTCCACCGACAGTGTGGTCTGCGTCACATAAGCAAGATTTTGTTCGTCGCTGACTTGGAGTTTTTGCACGTCTGCTGGCGATTCCACCAGATACATACCGCCCTCGCTCTGCCCCATTGTGCCTTCGACTTCGGGGTGGCCTTTGTGGCCTATCATCACGATTTCTTTTTGCTGTTCGCGCAAACGCGACACTTCAATATGCACTTTGGTCACCAGCGGACAGGTCGCATCGAACACAGTCAGCCCGCGCACCTCCGCCTCGCGGCGCACCGCTTGCGGCACACCGTGCGCGCTGAAAATCAAAATGCTGCCGGTGGGCACATCGCCCAAGTCTTCGATGAACACCGCGCCCTTTGCGCGCAGACCATCCACCACAAATTTGTTGTGTACCACCTCGTGACGCACATAAATAGGCGCGCCGTGCAAAGCCAGTGCGCGCTCGACAATTTCAATGGCTCTATCCACACCGGCACAAAATCCGCGCGGATTAGCGAGTAACAGTTCCATGTTTTTTCTCCTTGAAGCTGTCCAAAATTAGCAACGCCGCACCGCAAGTGATGGCGGAATCCGCCAGATTGAACGCGGGAAAATAATGCGCGTCCCAATGGAACAATAAAAAATCCACCACGTATCCGTAAGCGATGCGGTCGATTAAATTTCCCAGCGCGCCCCCCAAAATCATACTCAGCGCGAAGGCAAATAAAATCTGATGAGAATGCTTGCGCAACAAGGAAATAATCCACACCGCAGCAAGCATGGCAATGCCACTAAACAACCATCGCTGCGCGCCACCGTAACTATCGAGAAAACCATATGCCGCGCCGGTGTTATGCCACAACACCAAACTAAACACATTCAGCACCGGCAGATTTTCAGCGTAAACAAAGTGGCTGCTGATATAGAGCTTGCTCAGTTGATCGAGCAAAATCACCAGCGCGGAAAGTGCAAGCCAACGACTAAGCATAGTGACGCGCCTCGCCCTCACCGTACAGATTGCTCACGCAACGTCCGCAAATAGTCGGATGGTTTGCATCACTGCCCACGTCGGAGCGGTAGTGCCAGCAACGTTCGCACTTAGTGTGCGCGGAAGGGTTTGCTTCGATGCGAATGGCATCACTGGCATGATTATCGTTATGCAAAGTCGCCGCAGAGGTAATCAATACAAATTTCAAATCGTCGCCCAACACACTCAACGCTTGATAGGTTGCATCGCTCACAAACACATCCACTTCGGCTTGCAGCGATGAACCAATCGTTCCCGCCGCGCGCAATTCTTCCAGACGCTTTTGCACTTCGGCGCGCACAGTGCGCAAAGCATTCCAGCGTGTCGTAAGGTCGGTTGCGTTTTCTAATACAGGCAGCGCATACCACTCACCTGTAAACACACTCGCGTCATTTTTCCCGCTCAAAACTTCATGCACTTCTTCGGCGGTAAAGCTCAAAATCGGAGCCATCAAACGATGCAAAGCTTGTGTGATGTGGTGCAGCGCGTTTTGTGCGGAACGGCGTGCGGCGGAATTTTCACCGGCGGTGTAGAGACGATCTTTGAGTATGTCCAAATAAAATCCGCCCAAATCTTCCGAGCAAAATGCCTGCAATTTTTGCGCGACGGTATGGAAATCATATTCGGCATATGCGGCTGTAATGTCGGCTTGTAGCATGTGCGTCATCGCCAAGGCGTAGCGGTCGATTTCCAACCACTCGCTCACTGATAACGCGTGTTGCACGACATCAAAATCAGAAATATTCGCCAGCAAAAATTTCAGCGTGTTGCGTATGCGTCTATAACTTTCCACCACACGTTTGAGAATTTCATCGGAGATAGTCAGCTCACCGGAGTAATCGGTGGTCGCCGTCCACAAGCGCAAAATATCCGCGCCCAAGGTGTCGAAAATCTTTTGCGGCGCGATGACATTGCCTTTGGATTTGGACATTTTGTGACCTTTGCCGTCCACCACGAAACCGTGTGTCAGCAAGGCATTGAAGGGCGCGCGACCATTGATAGCACATCCCGTCAGCAACGATGATTGAAACCAGCCGCGATGCTGATCCGAACCCTCCAAATACAAATCAGCAGGCGAGCGTAACTCTGCACGACGAGCCAAAACCGAGGCGTGCGTGACACCAGAATCGAACCACACGTCCAGCGTATGCGTGAGTTTTTTGTAGTGTTCCGCATCATTTCCCAACACCGTTGCCGCATCCAAACTAAACCACGCTTCGATGCCAGATTGCTCCACCAACTGCGCGACTTGTTCCAACAATTGCGGTGTATTCGGGTGCAATTCACCCGTTGCTTTATGCACAAAAAACGTCATCGGCACACCCCAATTACGCTGGCGCGACACGCACCAATCGGGACGATTTTTTATCATTGCTTCCAAGCGCGCGCGTCCCCATGACGGGAAAAATTCGGTGGCATCGACGGCGGCGTTAGCCAGCGAGCGCAGCGTCGCTCCCTTCTCCCTTCCCCCTTCACCCTTCTCAAGTTGAGTCATGCCGATAAACCACTGCGGTGTGGAGCGGAAAATAATCGGAGTCTTGTGTCGCCAGCAATGCGGGTAGCTGTGCTGGATTTTTTTCAGACACAACAGATGTCCACTCTCTTGCAAAGCAGCGACCACTACATCGTTGGCTTTCCACACAAACAAACCCGCCACCAGTGGCACGGACGCGATAAATTTTCCGTCATCCGCCACCGGACTGTCGGTAGGCAGACCATATTTTTGTCCGACAAAATAATCGTCCAAACCATGCGCGGGTGCGGTATGCACCAAGCCTGTACCAGCTTCCAGCGTGACATGATCGCCGCAAATAATCGGCACGTGTCGGGCTATAAAAGGATGTTGCAGTTGCAGCATTTCTAACGCGCTACCTTTGCAACGCGCCACAACTACTTCGCTCAACTCATAACGCGCCAAACAACTCTCCAACAACTCCGCCACCAACACCAAATAACCGCGCGGTGTTTGCACCAGCGCGTATTCAAAATCGGGATGCACGCTCACCGCTTGGTTGGTGGGCAATGTCCAAGGAGTCGTCGTCCAAATCACCACCGAGGCTTTTGTGTCATCATCTAGCGATACGCCAAACGCACGAGATAACGCGGTTTTATCGACCACTTCAAACGCCACATCGACCGCCAATGAAGTCTTGTCCTCGTATTCCACTTCCGCC
>JBAVPP010000309.1:0-5089 GCA_049693175.1 Gallionella sp.
TTTTTCTCGCTTGCGCGGAACGCCTGCCGCGCGGGCGCGGCTATGCGATACGCATAGAGCCTTTGCAATTGGATTTCACGCAATCCGTTCCGTTGCAAATCAATCGAGCTTTGGAGCGCGTTATCGCCACCGCACCCGCGCAATACTTGTGGAGCTACAACCGCTATAAAATTCCAAGCGGCGTTACGCCCCCAACTCACGACTAACCACTTACCGTTTTTATGATGACTCGTCTCGCTGTTTTTATATTTTGGCTGATGCATTTTTTACCCTTTTCGATATTGGTAAAAATTGGCAATGGACTCGGTTCGATTTTATTTTTACTCGCCAGAGAACGTCGCCGCGTCGCCACCATCAATCTGCAATTATGCTTCCCGTATATGACCGATGTAGAGCGTGAGGACTTGGTACGCGCGCATTTCAAAATGTTCACGCGCGGCATCGTCGAACGTTGCATTTTGTGGTGGGGCAGCGCGGCACGCATCAACAGTTTGATACGCGTCGAAGGCATAGAACATTTTGAGGCTATTAAAAATCAACCGTCGATTCTACTCACGCCACACTTTGTCGGCATGGACGCGGGCGGACAATGGATCGCGCAACATGCCGACACGGTATGCATGTACGCCAATCAAAAAAATAAATATATGACTGCCTTGCTGCTGGAAAAACGTGCGCGCTTCGGTACGCAAAAATTGTATTCGCGCCAACAAGGATTGCGCCCGATTTTGAAAGGCATGAAAGCCAATATGCCGTTCATTTATCCCCCCGACCAAGACCAAGGTATCAAAGACGGCGCGTTCATTCCCTTCTTCGGCATTCCTGCCGCGACCATGGCATCCGTGCCGCGCATCGCACTGATGACAGGCGCAAAAGTCGTACCCAGCATCACCCGTATGTTGCCCGGCAACGCTGGGTATGTGCTGACGTTTTATCCGGCATGGGAAAACTTTCCCAGCGGCGACGACATCAAAGATGCGCGCCGCATGAACGAATTTATCGAGCAGCGCGTATTGGAAATGCCTGAACAATATTTCTGGGTGCATAAGCGTTTTAAGACGCGACCAGAAGGCGAAAAGAGGTTCTACTAATGAAATATAAAGACCTGCGCGACTTCATCGCACAACTGGAAAAAATCGGCGAACTCAAGCGCGTCAGTGCGCCGATTTCCACACACTTGGAAATGACGGAAATCTGCGACCGCGTGTTGCGTGCGCAAGGGCCGGCGATTCTATTTGAAAACGTGGTCGGACACACCATGCCGGTGTTGGCAAATCTGTTCGGCACACCGCGCCGCGTGGCATTGGGCATGGGCGAAGAAGACATCAGCGCGTTGCGCGAAGTCGGCAAACTACTCGCCTATTTAAAAGAACCCGAACCACCCAAAGGCTTGAAAGACGCATGGGAGAAGTGGCCGGTACTCAAACAAGTGTTGACTATGTCACCCAAGGTTTTATCTTCCGCGCCATGCCAAGACATCGTGTGGGAAGGCAGTGAGGTTGATTTGACGAAACTGCCCATCCAGCATTGCTGGCCGGGTGACGTAGCTCCCTTGATTACGTGGGGCTTGGTGGTCACACGCGGGCCGAATAAAACGCGACAAAATTTGGGCATTTATCGCCAGCAAGTTTTAGGCAAAAACAAGGTCATCATGCGCTGGCTGGCACATAGAGGCGGCGCGCTGGATTTTCGTGAACATTGCGAAAAATATCCCGGCAAACCGTTCCCGATTGCGGTCGTTATCGGCGCGGATCCTGCCACAATTTTGGGTGCAGTCACGCCCGTGCCGGATTCATTATCCGAGTACCAATTCGCCGGATTATTGCGCGGCAGCAAGACCGAATTAGTGAAGTGCATAGGCAATGATTTACAAGTTCCCGCCTCCGCCGAAATCGTGTTGGAAGGCGTGATACATCCCGGTGAAACCGCTCTCGAAGGACCATATGGCGACCACACCGGTTACTACAACGAGCAGGATAGCTTTCCGGTATTTACTATCGAGCGCGTGACCATGCGCCGTGAGCCGATTTATCACTCGACCTACACCGGCAAACCGCCCGACGAACCCGCGATGTTGGGCGTGGCATTGAACGAAGTATTCGTGCCGCTGCTGCAAAAACAATTTTCCGAAATCACCGATTTTTATTTGCCGCCGGAAGGTTGCTCATATCGCATGGCGGTGGTGAGTATCAAAAAACAATATCCCGGTCACGCCAAGCGCGTGATGTTTGGCATCTGGAGTTTTTTGCGCCAGTTCATGTACACCAAATTTATTATCGTGGTCGATGACGACATCAATGTGCGCGATTGGAAAGAAGTGATGTGGGCGATTACCACACGCATGGACCCGGTGCGCGACACGCTGCTGGTGGAAAATACGCCTATAGATTATTTGGATTTCGCCAGCCCAGTGTCAGGACTGGGCGGGAAAATGGGCATGGATGCGACCAATAAATTTCCCGGTGAAACCCAGCGCGAATGGGGCACGCCGATAGTCATGGATGCGGCGACCAAGGCCAAAGTTGATGCGATGTGGGAAATATTAGGTTTGTAAACCGTACCCACCGTAACGGGTGTGAACTTCGTTTGATTAAAACCGGATGCTACCTTTCAGCCCGAATTCAACGGTGTTGTTTTGCGGCTCCCAAGCGTGCCCGACCAAAATGCCGTTCTGATACAGCGGCAAGGTTTCAGATTGTGCGATATTCCAATAATTGGCATACGGCCCTATCGCCCAATTATCCTGCGCATACTTGGCACTCAACTTAAAACCATGCCCCCGGTTTTGATTGTTAGATAAATCATTGTAGCCCAGCCCCGCATCTGACATTCGGGTGAACTGCTTCCCTATAATCAGTTGATCGTATTCCAGCTCCGTAACCAGTTGCGCCTTGCCTTCAAGTGCGACGCGATAAGTCATGCCAATAGGCAAATACAAATAGTTGCTCTGGCGACGATACCCGGATGCGCCCAAGTTGGTCGTTCCCCGTGCATCATTATAAAGATAGCGATAACCCAGACCCGCATAGGGCGACAACATCGCGCGGTCAAACGCCCAAGTATCTTTGCCTATCAACCCTCTGGTTTCCAGATACCAATCAGATTCTCCGTTCGCCGTCCCAGAAGTTGGGCTCGTATAATCAACCGAACCAACAGCAAGATGTGCATCACCTCGCACCCAAAGTTTTTCCGGGAACGCCAGCGTGGACTGCAAATCCCCACCGATTTTAGGTCCCTTATTCGACATCAATCCGGGCTCTTGATATTCGTATGAGGAAAGCGACAAACCAAATTCATTGCTTGTTTTTGTCGCCAGCAATGAGTCGGCATAAACCAAATTAAATAACGCGAGTACTGCTAACGCAAAAGATGACGTGATGATATTTTTCATGCTTTCGAACTCCCAAATTTAGCAATCTGCGCCCAAGCCCATGCGCGCATTATCCAACATAAATCTACTTCCGGTTAAACAAAAAAGCCGGAATAAATCCGGCTTTTGATTGTTTGAATAACGCGTCGAATTAGAACGACATGCGCACACCGATGTGAACGCCTTCATCGAAGGAGGCACTCGTGTTGGTATTTTTCACGTTGAACGAGATATTGCGATAGCCCAAATAAACCACTGCCGAAGGAATGAGCTCATACTCGATGCGCGCGCCGGTTTCCATGTAGCGATCCGCACCGCCGAAAGTGGTGATGTTAGGCGACAAATACAATTGCGCGACAAAACCCAAACGACGCTCCGCCGGTGGCGAATAACGCACCATACCGCCCATTGCCAATGCGGTGGCATTCATGCTGATGGGCTTAATGCGTGCGGACAATGCTTTCAGCCCAACCCCCACACTCACGCCCGGCGCGTTACCGCCCAAATCGTCTTTCACCAAGATGCCCGCTTCGCCCAGCAGATTATTATTGGAAGTATAAATTCCGCCAAAATCGAATTCGGATTTGCCCAGATTCGTTCCGCCCAACGCCGCTTTGTATTGCAATTGCGCGCTGGTATCACGCAAATTGAAATCAATCGCATCCGCAAAAGCACCCGCACTAAAAGCCAACAAAAAAACCGCAACCCAACCACGTGACAACATAAACCACTCCTTAAAAGTTCGAGAGCATCCGCTCAATTTTTCGCTCGGCATAACAGCGGCGAGCCTGTTCATAGACCTTACCATCCGCGATAGTTCAGTTCTATCGCGGATTATATCGTTTTAACCTACCACTGGTAGGTGACACCCACCGACGCAACCGGATAAAGATTAAAATTGTTCAGGGAGTTTTGCAACTTGCCACGTTCAGTAATCACACTGTTTTGCAAATTGGCACATTGCGCCGTGCCCACAATGGCCGCACCACAGGTCGCACTCAAAGCCGTGTTGGGTTGACCTTGCATCAACAAACCGAAATCACTCACCAAACCCCAACCTTTTCCTTGTCCGGCAGGATTACCCCAACCTAAACCGATATAGGGTGAGATTTTATTGAAAGACACTTCACCATTGACATTGCCCACTTGGCCGGCCGTATAAGTTGTTCCACCGATGACATAGCTTCCACCGGTTGGTTGCCCCGCCAATGAGAATTTATTGTTGTTGTAATACAGACCCGCGCTGGTACGGAACGCGCCCTGAAAAGGGTACCAGTCACCCAGCAGCGAAAAGCTTTGCAACTGCAACTTAAAATCGTAGTTGATCGAACTTTTTGCGGTCGTCGTGCTGTAGTTGAACGTGTTAAAACCCAGTCGCGCACCGAAGCTATCCGATAAGCCCTTGGTCAATTCCAAGCCCATGCCCAAAGTTCCCACCTTAGCCCCCACTGCCAAGCCTTCGGCTTGCGATGCGACCGGAAAGAACATCGCCATCACGGCGGTAGCCATTATAATTTTTTTCATATTTATCCCTGAACTATCCCGAAAATGTGCCGGAATAGTAATTTTTACTTGTAGGCATCGTAACCAAACTGCTGCCAAATAACAAGAAAAAGCCGAGTTCAATAATTGTTTTGTAGCCACTCAATCAACGCGTCCTGAGCCGCCTGCCCTGCTGCGGCATTGGCATGATTGATAATAAACACGACTATCCATTGC
>JBAVPP010000310.1:0-25589 GCA_049693175.1 Gallionella sp.
TGTTGGTGCCGTGGCTGCGATTGCTCAAATTCAACAACAAACCAAAGCAACCGCGATTGACGGACAAATGCAAGGTGAAATGGGTGGAATGCCAGTAGGTTTCTATGCAACTTACGCAACTGCCCCAGCTAGTCCTAACCCAGGTATTCTTAACAATACCTACAACGGTGGTACGCTGACTCGTAGCTCGTTCAATCTCGCTGCAGAAGTGGGCGTGGTGCCGGGTGTGGCAACGGTGGGTGCGGCGATTCGTCGTGGTAACAGTGGTGTGGCTGATGCAACGGGTGCGAATGCAACTGACAACGCGATCTACCTGACAGCAACTTACAAAATCCAGCAAAACATGATGGCTCGTTTGTCTTATGTGAACCAAAGCGGTAGTTTCTGGAATCAGTCTGCGGCCGGTTCATTTAGCGCGGCCAACGGTGTTGTTGGTGTAGCAGGTCAGACTAATGCGCAATTCATTGGTACTAGCACAACCATGTTGAACATGTACGTCTTGTTCTAATTTGCCGTTCATTCCGCTGCCCGCGTAAGCGGGTGGCAGATGACTCAAGTTCGACGAGTTGTATCAGTTAAAAAGCAGGGAAGACTTCGGTCTTCCCTGCTTTTTTGCGCTTGCAGATTGCGGTAAGGCGATGCTCAGGCTATATTGCGCAGTCACCGGTGATGCGAGAAAAAGATAATGCCTACCATCAGTGTGTTTTACGGAATTTTTATTAAAATGTATTGGGATGATCACGCGCCGCCGCATTTTCATGCTGAATATGCTGGCTCAGAAGCGGTGGTCGAGATTGCATCGTTAGAGATTATTCGAGGTAAGCTGCCTCGTGGTGCTGCCCTCTTGGTTAGGGAATGGGCATTGCAGCATCGTGGTGAGTTAATGGAGGACTGGAAGCTATGCGAACAGTTACAAACGCCAAACAAAATCATGCCACTGGAATAGTCGCACAAGTACCTTGGTATGTGATTGAGGTTGTTGCATTGCAGACATTTCAGCTATATGTAAAGTTTGCCGACGCGACCAAAGGAACGGTGGATTTGTCCAGCTTTTTGGAACGCGATTGCGGTGTGTTCAAAGCGTTGCGCAACGCTGAAGTATTTAATGCGGTATTCATTGAGCATGGCGCGGTGACCTGGCCGGGTGAGCTTGATCTCGCCCCGGACAAAATGCATGATGAATTGCAAAAATCAGACGTATATAGGATGGTCTGAAGCGGTATGAAATCCCTGTTTTTGCGCTTGCAACAATAACGGCTATCCGTACAATGCAAGCTATTATTTGCCGCTTATGGGAGTTCATTATGCAAATCACACTGGAACAAATCGCCGAAGGCGCACTTGCGCTGCCTAGTGAAGCGCGAGCTTTGTTGGCGGATCGGTTGGTGGAAAGTTTAGACCCCGCAGAGGATGGATATATTCGGCAGCTATGGGTTAAAGAAGCTCAACATCGCATCACGCAAGTGCGCAGCGGAGCGGTGGCAACGATATCTGGAGAAGTTGCATTTGCACAAGTTAAAACCGCAATTGGAAGATGAAATATGAGTTTCATCCCGATGCTTTGACCGAATTTCGGGAGTCGGCTATTTTTTATGAATCACAACAACTCGGTTTGGGAAATCGATTTGTTTTGGCTGTTCAATCTGCTGTTGATCATATTGTTGCTGCACCTCGAACGTTTCGAGTGATGGATGGCGAGGTGCGTCGGTGTCTGACTAAAGTTTTCCCTTATGCGATTTTGTACACCATCGAGGATGGTTATATTTTGCTCGTTGCTGTGATGCATTGTCATCGTGAGCCAGGCTATTGGCTCCACCGCATAACACCCGTTTGAAACGCTAATTCGTTATTGCTACAGCCACGAAAAATCCCCGCTGTGGTAAGCTGCGCAACCTTGTGCTGCACTCACTTTGTTTAAGTTTATGTCGTCCACTTCTGCGTTGCCCAGTCAGTTAATCCGTCCTGAAATTTTAGCTTTGCACGCTTATCACGTGCCGCCCAGCGCGGGCTTGGTGAAGCTGGATGCGATGGAAAATCCCTATCTCGTTCCGGCAATTTTGCGCGAGGAAATCGCGGCGGCAGTGAGCAATGCGGCGATCAATCGCTATCCCGATCCGAACCCGCAAATTCTCAAACAAAAAATCCGCGCCTTGCTGAATTTGCAGCCGGATATGGACGTATTGCTGGGCAATGGTTCGGACGAGTTGATTCAATTATTGGCGATGGCGGTGAATAAACCCGGCGCGACTTTGTTGAGTGTTGAGCCGTCGTTCGTCATGTACAAAATGATTGCGACTTTTTTGGGTATGCCTTATGTGGGCGTGCCGCTGGCGCAAGATTTTTCGCTGGACATGAATGCGATGTTGGCAGCGATAGCGCGCGAGCAACCCGCGCTGATTTTTTTGGCCTATCCGAACAATCCCACTGGCAATGTTTTTTCCGCGTCGGACATCAAAAAAATTATCGCTACCGCACCGGGTTTGGTGGTGGTCGATGAAGCCTATTATGCGTTTGCCGAAGAGAGTTTTATTCCGCATTTGTCCGAGTATCCCAATCTGTTGGTGATGCGCACTTTTTCCAAGCTGGGTATGGCGGGTTTGCGTCTCGGATTTTTGGCGGGCAACGCGCAATGGTTGAATGAGTTGGAAAAGCTGCGCTTGCCGTATAATGTCGGCGTTTTGCCGCAGTTGGTTGCGGAAAAATTATTGGATCATCACGATGTGCTGCTGGCGCAAGCCGAGCAAATTAAGCAAGATCGCAGTGTGTTGGCGCGGCAGTTGAGTGCCATAGACGGCGTGCAAGTTTATCCCAGTTCGGCAAATTTTTTGTTGCTGCGCGTGGCGCGCGCCAAAGAAATTTTTGAGGGATTAAAACAGCGCGGCGTGCTGATTAAAAATCTGCATGGCGGTCATGCGATGTTGGAAAATTGTCTGCGCGTGACGGTGGGAACGGCAGATGAAAACGAGCAATTTATAGCGGCTTTCAAAGAAAGCCTACAGCAGAAATAGCGAGTTTCGGTGAAGACGTATCCTTTAGGTTATGTCGCAACCAAAATGCAAAATTTATTGCAGCACTTAAAGTAACTTTAACTCAACTCGCATAAGGCGAAAAACATGCGCAGCGCAACGGTCACACGAAATACTTTGGAAACCCAAATCAGCGTCACGCTGAATTTGGATGGCACGGGTAAAACTCAATTTGAAACCGGGCTGCCGTTTCTCGACCACATGCTGGATCAAATTGCGCGCCACGGTTTGCTGGATATGAATATCGTCGCAAAAGGCGATTTGCATATCGACGCGCATCACACCGTCGAAGACCTCGGCATCACGCTGGGTCAGGCGTTCAATCAAGCGGTGGGCGACAAAAAAGGTTTGCGTCGTTACGGTCACGCATATGTGCCGCTCGATGAAGCCTTGTCGCGCGTGGTGTTGGACCTTTCCGGTCGTCCTGGCTTGGTGTTCAATTGCGATTTTGTGCGCGCAACCATTGGTGATTTTGATGTGGATTTATTCCATGAGTTTTTCCAAGGTTTTGTGAATCACGCGCTGGTGACGTTGCATATCGACAACCTGGCGGGCAGCAATGCGCACCACCAAGCCGAGACCATCTTCAAAGCGTTTGGACGCGCTTTGCGCATGGCGTTGGAGCAGGATGCGCGCATGGCAGGTATGATGCCATCAACTAAGGGTTCGTTATAAATGCAAGCCACAGCGCGCGCAGAGAACACAGATAAGTTCGATGTCCCTGCTTTTTTCTCCGTGACGAAAAATGGATAAATTTCGATGGTAGATGTAGCGATTGTTGATTACGGCATGGGCAATTTGCGCTCGGTCGAACAAGCCGTTCGCCATGTCGCACCGGATGCGCAAGTGGTTGTGACCGATGAGGCCAAAGTGATTGCGAATGCGTCGCGGGTGGTGTTTCCCGGTCAAGGCGCGATGCCGGATTGTATGCGTGAACTGGATAGCCGCAATTTGCGCGGGGCAGTGCTGGAAGCCGCGCGCAACAAGCCTTTTTTGGGTATCTGTATCGGTCTGCAAATGTTGTTCGAGCATAGCGAAGAGGGCGACGTGGCAGGTCTAGGATTGTTGCGCGGTCGCGTTGCGCGTTTCGCACATGATTTGCACGACGCGCAAGGCAATCGCCTCAAAGTGCCGCACATGGGTTGGAATCAGGTGCAAAGGATTAACCAAGCCGCATCTCCGCAAGGAGGTGCGACGGTTGCCATTACCCCTTCTGTAGGGGGAAAGTTGGATAGGGGGTGTGAAGCACCTCACGCGCTGTGGAACGGCATCGCACAAGACGCGCGCTTTTATTTTGTACACAGTTATTATGTGCAACCGGACGATGTGAGTTTGGTGCAAGCGACCAGCGATTATCCGCAACCGTTTGTGTGCGCGGTGGCGCAAGAAAATTTATTCGCGGTGCAATTTCATCCCGAAAAAAGCCATGCAGCAGGCTTGCAATTGCTGCGAAATTTTACCCAGTGGAATCCTTAATTATTTAATGTAACTGCCATGCTAATTATTCCTGCGATTGATTTAAAAGACGGTAACTGTGTGCGCCTGAAACAAGGTGAGATGGAAGGCGCGACAGTGTTCTCCGATGACCCCGCCGCGATGGCGAAACATTGGTTGGCACAAGGCGCGCGGCGGCTGCATTTGGTCGATTTGAACGGCGCGTTTGCTGGCAAACCAAAAAATGAAGCGGCGGTCAAAAAAATTGTTGAGGCAGTAGGTATGGATGTGCCCGTGCAACTGGGCGGCGGCATACGCGATTTGGCGACCATAGAACGCTATCTTGATTTGGGTGTGACCTACATCATCATCGGCACGGCAGCGGTGAAAGTGCCGGGCTTTTTGCATGAAGCCTGCGATGCGTTTCCCGGTCACATCATGGTGGGCTTGGATGCCAAGGCGGGCAAGGTCGCGGTGGATGGCTGGTCGAAATTGACCGGGCATGACGTGGGCGATTTGGCGAAGCGTTTTGAAGATTACGGCGTGGAAGCCATCATCTACACCGACATCGGTCGTGACGGCATGATGAGCGGCGTGAACATTCCCGCGACGGTGGAACTTGCGCGACCGCTGCATGTGCCAGTCATCGCCAGCGGCGGCATCACGAATATGGATGATGTGCGCGCCTTGGCGGCGGTGTATCAGGAAGGTATCACTGGTGCGATTACCGGCCGTGCGATTTACGAAGGCTCGCTGGATTTGCGTGCCGCGCAGGCATTGGCGGACGAGTTGACTCCAATCAAGCTGACGACCACTCGTTAATTTTATGCTGGCAAAACGTATCATTCCCTGCTTGGATGTTACCGCCGGACGTGTCGTCAAAGGCGTGAGTTTCGTCGAGTTGCGCGACGCGGGCGATCCGGTCGAGATTGCCAAACGCTATGACGCGCAAGGCGCGGATGAGCTGACTTTTTTGGACATCACCGCTAGCTCGGATGACAGAGGCATCATCTTTCGCATCATCGAACAAGTCGCTTCGCAAGTATTCATTCCGCTCACTGTGGGTGGTGGCGTGCGCGAGGTGCAAGACGTGCGAAATTTGCTTAATGCGGGCGCGGATAAAGTCAGCATGAACACGCAAGCCGTGGTCAATCCGCAACTGGTTGCCGATGCGGCGGCACGTTACGGTTCGCAATGCATCGTGGTGGCAATCGACGCGAAGCAAGTCGCACCGAATCGATGGGAAGTGTTTACCCACGGCGGACGCAAGGCGACCGGTTTGGACGTGGTGGCGTGGGCAAAAAATATGCAGCACTTGGGCGCGGGCGAAATTCTACTTACCAGCATGGATTGCGACGGGCAGAAAAAAGGTTTTGATTTGGCCCTCACGCGTGCCGTCACCGACGCGCTGGAAATTCCCGTCATCGCCAGCGGTGGCGTGGGCAATTTGCAACATCTCGCGGACGGCGTAAAGTTGGGCGGCGCGGATGCCGTGTTGGCGGCAAGTATTTTTCACTTCGGAGAATACACCGTGCCGGAAGCCAAGCGTTTTATGGCAGAACAAGGGATAGAAGTTAGGTTGTAAATGGGAAAAACATTTGCCACAGAGAACACAGAGCGCACAGAGAAATGCAAAATCTGGTGCGGGGTTTTCTCGGTATCCTCTGTGAACTCTGTGGCTGATTTGGGATTTTTATGAATGAAACGTGGCTGAACAAAATCAACTGGTCGGACGATGGGCTAGTGCCTGCGATTGCGCAAGATGCGGCGACGGGGCGGGTGTTGATGGTGGCGTGGATGAACCGCGAGGCATTGAAGCAAACTTGGCAAAAACAGCAGGCCGTATATTGGTCGCGGTCGCGTAAAAAATTGTGGCACAAGGGCGAAGAGTCGGGTCACTTTCAAAGTGTGAAAGAAATACGCATGGATTGCGATGCCGATGTGATTTTATTGCAAATTGAACAACAAGGTGGCATCGCCTGCCACACCGGACGCGCGAGTTGTTTTTTCAGCCGCTTGGAAAAAGGCCAGTGGGTCGAGGTCGATGCGGTGTTAAAGTCGCCCGATGAGATTTATAAAAAGTGAGCATGGGAAATATGCAGCCAGACATTTTGCAACGCTTGACCGAGACGCTGGAAGCGCGTAAAAACGCCGCGCCGGACACCTCCTATGTGGCGAAATTGTTCAGCAAAGGTGAAGATGCCATTCTGAAAAAAGTCGGCGAAGAAGCGACCGAAGTCATACTCGCCAGCAAGGAGGGCGACATGACGCATCTGGTTTATGAAACTGCCGATCTGTGGTTTCATTGTATGGTGTTGCTCGCGCATCACGGTGTGTGCGCCCAGGATGTGCTGAACGAATTGGCGCGCCGGGAAGGGCTGTCCGGCATCGCGGAAAAGCACAGTCGGGTGAAGGAGTAACGATGAGCGATTGTCTGTTTTGCAAGATTGCGCGCGGCGAAATTCCGAGTCGAAAAGTGTATGAAGATGAGGACGTTTACGCGTTCCACGACATTCATCCGGTCGCGCCCGTGCATTTTATGCTGATACCGAAATTGCATTTGGATACGCTGGCGCAAGCTGAAGAAAAGCACGCCGCGTTGTTGGGTAAAATGCTGGTATTAGCTCCGCGTTTGGCACTAGAACAAGGTTTGGAAAAAGGTTTTCGCACGGTCATTAACACCGGCAAGGGTGGCGGACAGGAAGTATTTCATTTGCATATACACATCATCGGCGGCGGGCTTATCCCACCTATGGTTAAGAGAGATTAAAATCCAAACTTCGTTGCTATGCGGTGTTGCTCACAAAAAATTACTCCTAGCATATTGTTTATATGCGTCGTCGCAATTTTTTATTCGCGCCTTGCCTAGCTTAGAAATTTGAATTTTTTAGTTGTTTCAGAAAGTTTTTAAGGAGAGCGTCATGGGTTCATTAAGCATTTGGCATTGGCTAATCGTATTGTTGGTGGTGATGCTGGTATTCGGCACCAAAAAATTGCGCAACATCGGTAGCGATTTGGGTGGTGCGGTCAAAGGTTTCAAAGAAGGCATGAAAACTGAAGATGAGCCTGCCAAACAGCAGTTGAAAGAAGGCGGGCAGACCATCGAAGGCGAAGTCAAGAAAACCAACACCACCAACGTTTGAGCGTGTGCTTAATTCGTTCGTGTTAGAACATGTTTGAAATTGGCTTCTCAGAATTGGTCGTCATCATGGTCGTGGCTCTGGTAGTCATCGGCCCGGAACGTCTGCCCAAAGTTGCCCGCACGCTGGGGCATTTGTGGGGACGCGCGCAACGTTATGTGAACGGTGTTAAAGCCGACATTGAGCGAGATATGGCGATGGAAGAATTCCGTTTGCTCAAAGAAAAAGTCCAGGCAGAAGCGGAAGCCGCACAAAAAGCGGTGAAGCAAATCGACCAGCACCTGGATCAGGAGACGCGACAAATGAATTACGCCATGTCGCAGGCGATGCAAGAATTGCCCAAGCAGACACAAGCTCCTGTGCAGGCCGCTCCGCCCAACCCTGAGTCTGCTCCGAACCCAGCGCAAAAATCCTGATGAGCACGAGCGAAAGTTTCATCGCACATCTGATTGAGTTGCGCACCCGGTTGTTGCATTCGATAGTGGCACTTTTGCTGGTGTTCATCGCGCTGTTTCCTTGGGCAAAAAACCTCTACACCTGGTTGGCGCAACCGCTGTTATCCAAGCTGCCCAAAGGTGCGCAAATGATCGCCACCGATGTCACCACACCGTTTTTTGTGCCGCTTAAAGTTGCCATGATGGCGGCGTTTTTGATTGCACTGCCTTACATTCTTTATCAGGTTTGGAAATTCGTCGCGCCGGGATTGTATGCGCATGAAAAGCGTATGGTGTGGCCGTTCATCGTGGCGTGTACCACGCTGTTTTTTTGCGGTATGTCATTCGCCTATTTCATCGTATTTCCGGTGGTGTTCGGCTTTATCACTGCCAGCGCGCCAGTGGGCGTGGCGGTGATGACCGACATCGATAAATATTTGAGTTTCGTATTGGGCATGTTCATGGCGTTCGGCATCACCTTTCAAGTGCCGGTGGCGGTGGTGGTGCTGGTACGCATGGGTGTGGTGACGGTGGAAAAACTGCGTGACATTCGCCGCTATGTGATTGTCGGCGCGTTTATTGTTGGTGCGATTTTTACGCCGCCGGATGTGGTGTCGCAATTCATGCTGGCGATGCCGCTGTGGTTGCTTTACGAGGCGGGTATTGTGGTGGCGAGCTGGACTAAAAAAGATGCGCCGGTCGCATAATCGGACGGGTGTTACCACCCAAAAAACAGCCGCGCATCGCGGCTGTTTTTGCGTGTGCCATCACTGGCGATTGGCGGGTGGGCGTTTACCGACTTTGACTGGTAAGGTTTGTTTCACGCCCTCGCGTATGATTTCCACGCCCACCGTCTGACCGGGAGAAATTGCCGCGATGGTTTCCAGCATCGCGGTCCAATTATTGATGGCCTTGTTGTTGATGGACACCAAAATATCTCCCGTTTTGAGATTGGCTTTTCCGGCGGGACTGTTTTTGATAATTTCGGTGATGAGTACGCCATTCGTGTCGCTCAATTTGAATGACTCGACCAATTCGGGCGTGAGTTCCTGCACGCCCGCACCTATCCAGCCCCGCGTCACTGAACCGTGTTGAATAATCTGTTCCATGGTTTTTTTTGCGGTGCTGACCGGGATGGCGAAACCGATGCCTAGCGAGCCGCCGTTGGGCGAGTAGATCGCGCTGTTGATGCCGATTAGATTGCCTTCCGTATCGACCAACGCGCCACCCGAATTGCCGGGATTAATCGCGGCATCGGTTTGGATAAAATTTTCGAATGTATTAAGTCCCAGATGGTCGCGTTTAAGCGCGCTGACGATGCCCATCGTGACAGTCTCACCCACACCGAAAGGATTGCCGATGGCGAGTACCACATCACCGACATGCGCCTGATCCGCATGGGCGAAAGTGATTGCGGAAAGTTTGCCGGACAGGTCAATTTTGATGACGGCGAGATCCGTTTCAGGATCGGAACCGATGACGTGTGCGCTGGCTTTGCGACCATCCGCCAATGCGACTTCAATTTGATCGGCGGCCTCAACGACGTGATGATTGGTGAGGATGTAACCATCCGGGCTGACTATCACGCCTGAACCCAGACTGGAATTGCTTTGCGGCTCGGCATCGCCTTGATCGTCGAAAAAGAATTTGAAACGCGGATCATCTTTGAACGGATTGGGCGGTGCTTTGACCTCGGTGCGCGTGAAAATATTGACCACGGCAGGCATGGCTTTTTGCGCCGCGCCGCTAAAGCCCTGCATCGCCGGTTTCGCATCATTGGCTGCGGGTGCGCTTTCATACAAGGTGACGACACCGTTGCGCGCCGCGTTTGGCAGCAGCTCCGGTTTGAGCGTGTGCACGATGAACAGCAACGCCAGCGCGACGGTGACGGTTTGGGTGAATAAAAGCCAATGTTTACGCATGGTATGATGGATTCAATCGTATCGAATTTAGGAAAACTTTATGTTGCTCGACGAATTGCGCGATTATAACGCAAGCCTGTTGCAAACCGGTTTGTTCAAAGATTATTGCCCGAACGGCGTGCAAATAGAAGGCCGCCACGAAGTGCTGCGCATCGCCACGGCGGTGACCGCGTCGCAAGCCGTGATAGACGCGGCGGTCGAATGGGACGCGGATGCCTTGTTGGTACACCACGGATTTTTCTGGCGCAACGAAGACGCGGCCATCGTCGGAATAAAAAAGAATCGCATCGCAAAATTGCTGTGTAACGAGATGAGTTTGCTTGCCTATCATTTGCCTTTGGATGCGCACGAAACGATGGGAAATAACGCGCAGCTTGGCAAGCAATTGGGTTTGCAAATTACGCATCGTTTCGGCGAGCAAAATCTGCTGAATGCGGGAATCTTGGCTAGCCAGATAACACTGGAAAAATTTGCGTCCCGCATAGAAAAAAGTTTGCAGCGCGCACCGCAGGTGATTGCGGGCGACGGCAGAAAAATAAAACGGGTGGCGTGGTGCAGCGGTGGTGCGCAAGGCTATTTTGATCTAGCCATCGCGCAAGGCGTGGATGCCTATCTCACGGGTGAAATATCGGAGCAGAGCTTTCATCTCGCGCAAGAAAGCGGTGTCGCATTTATCGCCGCCGGACATCACGCCACCGAACAATTTGGCATACAGGCATTGGGTGCGCATCTTGCCGAAAAATTTGGTTTGCATCACCAATTTTTCAACCAAAAAAATCCGGTTTAGGATTTCGTTTTTACACGCAACTGATCCAGCGAAATCGTCATGCTGCGCGGCGCGGAACGAAGCGACTCGTTCGCCTGTGCGATTTGTTCCCCGTGGTTCAGTAATAATTTTTCCAACAGCGATTCAATGTCGCCAAATACCGTGTCGGCTTGCAGTGTGTAACGCAGTAAAAACGATTTGCTGCGCGGATATAATTTGGTCCATTGCCAAGCTATAAAACTCTCGTTGTTCTTGTAGCCGGCATCGGACAACGACGCACGCAATGCCTGCACAGCAGGCAGCGCAAGCTGTTCGGGAGTGGGCGTGCTGCTCCACATCAGGCCGAAATAAATCTGCAAGCCTTTACCCAAATTTTGTTGCTCCATCATGGGACGCAAATACAGCGGCTGCTCGCTGTCCAGCGCGCAATGGAATCCCACCAGCATGTCAGTGGCGTTGCGATCTTCAGTCACCGCAACCTGCCAAGCCAAATTGTGCTGCCGAACCAAGGTCGCTACGCGCAGGGTTAATTCATCCCAAAAACGATTGTTGAGTTGTTCGCGTATCCGGTCGGTTTGTTCGGCAACGGATAGGGCTAAGGGTAAGTTTTCGGGTTTGGAAAAAAAGTCTAAAACAGCGAGTTCTTCTTGCATGGCTAATCCTAAAGTGAGGGGGTGATAACTCTAAAGTGAGTCGAAAGAGTATATAAGCAAATGCTGTAACTTTTTGTGGCTAATCAACATTTTAATGGGATAGTAATTTAATTGGGTATGAGGTGTTGACATTGTTTTTTAGAGTAGACATTATTCGGCTGTGCCGCGTTTTCATGCGTTTGAAACGCGCAGCACATAAGAGCAGATAATAACTATTAATTACGCGACATACCGTAGTAAAAAATAATCCGTTTCACTTTTATATCACGCCATGACATCAATTGGTGTGGGTTAAATTGTTTGTTGGGGGAGCCACTAACGATGCACCGCTTTATTCGTCTTTCTATCCTGTTGATGAGTCTGTTTGCCGCAAGCAGCAGTTATTCCGCTGATGTACAACTCGCTCCATTGACTACCGCCGATGATTTGGGTCCGGCTATCGAGCAACCCATAGAATTCCCACATGTGCGTCACGCCAAGGATATGCAGATTAACTGTCTGTATTGCCACACCTATGCGCGGCGCAGTGCTTCAGCGGGAATTCCGCCTATGCAGAAATGTCTGGGCTGTCATCAAAATATCGAATCCGTCAAGGAAGCACCGCGCATCAAAAAACTCTTCGAGTACTGGGAAGCTAAAAAAGCAATTCCCTGGAAGAAGGTGCATGATCTGCCGGACTTCGTGCGATTCAATCATGAGCGTCATATCAAGCGTTTCGTGTTCCAGCAAAACCGTCCGGTACAGGAAGTTTGCGGAGCATGTCACGGTGACATCAAAGAAATGACGGTTGCGCGCCGCCAAAAAGAACTCTCTATGGGTTGGTGTATCAGTTGTCACGACAGAGAGCATCCGGTTGCTGCGGCTAGCGGTGCACCTGTCGCCGATCAGCCTCATGCCACGCCTATGGGGCCGCTTTCCACGGGCGGTTTGCAGGTCGACAAACAAGCGTATTGGTATGCTTTCAAAAAGCCTGCTGCCAATGCTGCCGGAGTCGCGGTTGCCAAAGGTCCAAATGATTGTTCGTCGTGCCATTACTAAAACAATAGGCGCGCGTTTAGAGAATTTTTCAGTGAGGTTGTGATGATAGACAACGATTTTGATCGACGTGATTTTCTGAAGGTGTTGGGTTGGGGTGGTGCTGCGGTTGCATTGTCCGGCTGCGGCAACACTTCGATAGAAGACGGTAAAGAAACAATAGTTTCATATGTGCAGGCTGCGGATTATGTGGCACCTGGTATTTCTGTGTATTTCAACTCAACTTGCGCGCAATGCGAAGCGGGTTGCAGCATCAGTGGGCGTGTGCGCGAAGGTCGCGTGCTGAAGCTGGAAGGCAATACCGATTCTGCGATTAACCACGGCAAGATGTGTGGTCTGGGTCAGGCGGGTGTGCAGCATCACTACAACCCGGATCGGGTGCGTGAGCCATTGCTGCGCAGCGGCGACAAGGGTGAAGTGACGACTTGGGAAAAGGCTTATGCTCTGATTGCCGAGAAGTTGAGCGGTGTGAGTGGCGATCAGATTGACTTTTTGACCGGCACGGTCAGCGGTCATTTGAAAGCACTGCTGGGTAATTATCTGGATAGTCTGGCTAGCAAAAACCACTTTGTGTACGAGGCGGTTTCCCCTGCGGTGCAACGTGCGGCGAACTTGAAATCCTATGGCATGGAAATGCCGCGCTTCAGTATCAATAAAGCCAAAGTCGTGTTGTCATTCGGCGCGGATTTTTTAGGTGCGTGGGTTTCGCCTGTGCACTTCTCGCAACAATATGCGCAATTCCGCAAGGGTGTGGATGGTCAACGCGGCGTGCTGGTGCAGGTCGAATCCAAGATGACTTTGACGGGCGCAAATGCCGACCGTTGGTTGGTGGTGCGTCCCGGCACGGAAGGCGTGTTGGCCTTGGGTATTATCAACGCGCTCGGTGCGGCCGGTTTGGCATTGCCCGCTGACGCGGCGGCCGTGGCGAAAGAATACGATAAGGAGCGCGTCAGCAAAGAGACGGGCGTGAGCGCGGAGCAATTGACCAAGTTGGTTGATTTGCTCAAAGAACGCACGCCGAGTTTGGTGTTGCTGGGCAGTGCGGCGGAAGGCTATGCGCACGGCTCGCAAAACGCGGCTGCGATTAACTTGCTGAATCATGTGCTGGGTAACGTGGGTAAAACGGTCGAGGCTTCGGCTGCCGTGCCCTTCCCTCAAGTCGCACCGACGACGGGTAATTCTGCCGCGTTGCGTATGGCGAATGATCGTCTGGCGGGTGGTCAAACCAAGGTGTTGTTCACTTACGCGACCAATCCGGTGTTTACCGCTCCGGCTGAAATGAAGTTCAAAGAGAATATGGCCAAGGCGAGTTTCAAAGTCGCTTTTGCGCATTACTTGGATGAGACTGCTTTGCAGGCGGATTTGGTGTTGCCTTTAGATTCCGCGCTGGAAGACTGGGGTACGATTATTTCCGAGTATCAACCTGAAGGTGTGCAGATTGGTGTGCAGCAACCGCTGATGGAAAAACTCCATCCGAATACACGCGGTGCGGGAGAAATCCTGCTGGCATTAATCAAGCAGCGTCGTGCCGATGAGTATAAATCTTTCGACGATTACTACGGCTATTTGCGTACCGCCATGTTGAAAAACAAGAGCGAGTTTGCGGGTGCGGGTATGGACGACGACGAGTTCTGGAATGGCGTGTTGAGTAGCGGCGTGCTTAAAGTCGCCGGCAATCCCAATAAGTTGGGTGGCAAAGCGTCGGCGGATATTCATTTGCCCGCAGCGGCAGAAAAAGACGCGAGCTTCCCGCTGACATTGATACCAAGCGTGAGCGCGAGTCTGCGCGATGGTCGTCATACAAACCAGCCTTGGTTGCAAGAATCACCCGATCCTTTGACAACTATCGTGTGGGATTCGTGGGTCGAAATACATCCCAAAAAAGCAGCGGAGTTGGGGATTGTCGAGGGTGACATCATTGAGGTGACCTCCAAGAGCGGCTCGGTCAAAGCGCAAGCTTATTTGTTCCCCGGTATTCATCCCGATGCAGTTTCTATTCCGCTGGGTCGCGGACATGAGGCGATGGGACGTTATGCCAAAGGTTACGGTGTCAATCCATTCCAGATGCTGGATCAAGTGTTCGATAAAGAAACAGGCGAATTGGCGACACATGAAACACGCGTCAAACTCAGCAAGGTCGGCAACCGCGTGATTGTGGTTAAAGAAGAAGGACCTGCGGGCGGACAACAACACGGCAGAAAAATCGCGCTGAGTATTTCTAGCGATCAAGCCGATCTTTCAGAGGAGGTCTAAGCATGTCGGTAAGTAATTTATTAGAAAACTGGTCGGAGTTTCGGCACAAGCATCCCGTAGAGGATGTACCGCACGATCCATACAAATGGGCGATGAGCATTGATATGGATGCTTGTACGGGTTGTAATGCGTGCAGTGTTGCGTGCTACGCGGAAAATAATTTGCCGGTCGTGGGTAGGGAGAAATACTTGCACGGTCAAGCCATGCACTGGATGCGCATCGAGCGTTATTGGCCGGAAGACGGTCGTGAGTTCCCGGATCAAGGCGCGCAATTCCTGCCCATGATGTGCCAGCAATGCGAAGCCGCACCTTGCGAAACAGTGTGCCCGGTGGGCGCGACCAACCACACGCCAGACGGCTTGAATTCGCAGATCTACAACCGTTGTATCGGTTCGCGTTATTGCTCGGCGAACTGCCCGTTCAAAGTGCGTTATTTCAACTGGTACGATTATCCGACCACAGAAAACGTATGGCCTGACGAGATGGTTCAGCAGCTCAATCCGGACATCACTTTGCGCAGCAAAGGCGTGATGGAAAAATGCACCTTCTGTATTCAACGGATACGTGCAGGCGAACGTAGCGTGAAAAACGAAGGTCGTATTTTGCGTGACGGCGAAGTTCAGACAGCGTGCCAGCAGGTTTGTCCGAGCAATGCAATCACCTTTGGCAATCTGGTCGATCCGGAATCCAAAGTGGCTCGCCAATGGAAAGCACAACGTGTCGAACTGGCGGTTGATGAACAGGAAAAAGACAAAGAAGAAGGCGGCAGCGAGTTGCGCGGCTACCGTATTCTGGAAGAGCTGCGTCCATATCCGTCGGTGATGTACATGGAACGCGTGCGCGAAAGCGCGATTTAATTCGCCACAATTTGTTTAGGGAATAACATGAAAGATATCCGCGAAGACATCGCTTGGGCACAGATCAATAAAGACGTGCTCAATAGTTTGGAGTCACCCCGCAAGTTGTATTGGGTGATTATCTCTGTCGCCATCGCCATGATTGGGGTTGCCGTCGGTTGCGAGGTTTACCAGTACAACATGGGTATGGGTGTGGCAAATATGAACAACCCGCACGTTTGGGGTTTGTACATTGCCACCTTCATTTTCTGGATTGGTATGAGCCACTCCGGCACGTTGCTGTCGGCGATTTTGCATTTGATGCATGCCGACTGGCGTAAGCCGATTTACCGTTTCGCTGAAGCGATGACAACATTCTCGCTGATGACTGCGGGTTTGTTTGTGATGGTGCATTTGGGTCGAGTTTGGCAGCTTTATTATGCCTTGCCCTATCCGAATGAGCGCGGTGTGTGGCCGAACTTCCAATCCCCGTTGTTGTGGGATGCGATGGCGATTTTCACCTACCTGACTTCGTCTATTTTGTTCTTGTATGTGGGTATGATTCCCGACTTGGCAATCTGCCGCGATAATATACACAGCGGTTGGCGCAAAAAATTGTACACCTTGCTGTCGTTGGGTTGGGAAGGTACTGATCGCCAATGGCGCAACTTCCGCATCACGTATTTGACTATCGCTTGTTTCCTGATTCCTTTGGCGGTATCGGTGCACTCCATCGTGGCATCGGACTTTGCGATGTCGCAACAACCCGGTTGGCATATCACTTCTTTCCCACCGTATTTTGTGGCGGGTGCCTTGTATTCCGGTTGCGCGGCGATCATCACGCTGTTCATCATCTTGCGCTACACATTCCGCTTCGAAGAATACATGACGATGTCGATCTTGAAAAAGACCGTGCGCTTGACCTTCGCAATCTCGATGGTGTGGACATATTTGAACTTGGTGGAATATGCCACTGTTTGGTATAGCCACGATGAGGTTTCCAAAGCGGTCTTGTTAGTCAAGGCAACAGGGACTTACGCGCCTTTCTGGTGGATGATGAACTTCTGCGGTTCTATCGTGCCGCTGATTATGGCGTTCAAGCGATTCCAAACCAACATCCCGGTTATGTTCGCGGTATCTTTGTTGCTGAATCTGGGTATGTGGCTGGAACGCTGGATGATAGTCGCGCCGACGTTCTCGCATGGTTACTATCCGTGGACATGGGATCACGACCAATGGCCCAGCATGATCCAGTGGGGCATCGTGTTTGGCAGCTTCGGTTGGTTCACGTTCTTGTTCATGGTGTTCTGTAAGGTATTCCCTTCGGTGTCCATGTACGAAGTTAAAGAAATGGTTTATCACCGCAGTCTGGCGAGCAAGAAACTTGAAGCCACCGGAATGCATGAATCTGGAAAGGGAGCACACTAAATGAGCAAACGTCATTTACTGGCTATATTCAGCAATTTTGATGAAGCTGAAGCAGCGGTCAAAGAACTGCGCAATACCACAATTAAGGGATTTAATCCGAATGATGATTTGGTGGTTAAATCGCCTATCGAACATCCCGAAGTTGAAGAGTTTTTGGGCGACAAACCTGTGTACGTGCAATGGTTCACATTGGGCGGCGCGCTGACTGGTGGATTGCTGGCGTTCTTTTTGATCTCCGGTTCGCAGGCTAACTTTTTCTCGCAACTTAAAGGCGGCAAACCTATCGTGCCATTCCCACCGAACTTCGTGTTGACTTACGAGATGTTCATCTTGGGTGGCGTGTATATCACCATCTTGGGCTTCTTGATTTGCGCGGGATTGCCGGCCAAGCGTTCGCCTTTGTATAGCGCGAAGGTGTCGGAAGATCAGATTGCGCTTTTGGTTAAAACGGACGACGAATCTGCAAGCGTGTTGAAAGCTATTTTCACCAAGCATGAGGCATTAGAAATTCAAGAAGAGGCAGGGAAATGAGAAAATTATCCTTAGCAGTAGCATTGATGGTATTGCCCACACTGGCGCAGGCGTGGCCATGGTCGCGTGACATGGCGAATGCCATCAGTATCAAGCCGCAAGAAAGCGTCAACCCGGATCAGCCCGGTATGCAGCCATTCCCTGCCCGTTCCGTGCCGGTTAAAGGCACGACGGTGATGGTTAAAGATCAGGACGCGGCGCGCAAGATGAGCAACCCCGTTCCGGCAGATGAAAAATCGGTCGCGATGGGTGGTCGTTTGTTCACGATTTATTGCACGCCATGTCATGGTGTTTCGGGTACGGGCGATGGTCCGGTCGGCGAAAAACTGCTGATGAAACCGTTCAATTTGACCAGCAGCAACGATATGCATACATGGGGTGATAACAAAGATTATCCGGATGGTTATATCTTCGGCATGATGACCTTGGGTGGCGCGGTGATGCCTCCTTATGCGAATGATTTGTCGCCCACCGAGCGTTGGCACGTCGTGAACTATGTGCGTAAAGTTTTGCAAAAAGCTCCGCCGGTAGCGGCTGCGGCTCAAGCTAAATAGGAGACAGCTAAAATGTTTGAATATAGTAATTGGGCAGTACTGACCGTAAGTTTTGTGGTGGTGTTGTCTCTCGCTTTAAGTGGCGTGGCTTTGTGTTCGGTGCTGCACCTGGTCGGTGCGAAATGGCGTTTTGAAGTGCGTCATTTGGCGAGTTCATTGTTTGCGCTATTCCCCTTGGCATTCGTATTGTTGGTCATCCTCTTGGTTGGCGGCGAGCATACTTTTCCTTGGTGGAACGGCACGGTGAACGCTGAATACCATATGCCCGGCTGGTACCAACCGCATTGGTTGATTGCTCGTGAAGTGATCGGGATGATTTTTATGATTTCCTTGTATTGGCTGTTTATCAAACGTCAATCCGTCAGCGAGCGCAGCCCCGAAGACGCACTGAGTTTTCATCATATCGCCACATGGATCCCGTTCTTTTTTGTGTTGTACAGTACGATGATTGCATGGGACTTTGAAATGACTTTGGTGCCGGCATGGCATAGCGCGATTTACGGAATGCAACAGTTTGTCAGTAACTTCGGCATGTTCTTGTCAGTGTTGTTGATTTGGATTTATGTGCTGAATTCGCGTGAGCGTTTGCTGCGTCCGGTTCCGACCAAAATTTATAACTATCTCGCGCAAATGATGTTGGCGTTCACTTTATTGTGGGTCTATACCTTCTACGCACAGTATCTGACCATCTGGTACGGTAATCTTCCTGATGAAACAAATCGTGTATTCGGTATGCAGAACGGCGATTACACTTTCTTATTCTGGGGTATGTTCGCGCTCAAGTTCGTCATCCCATTCGCCAGCCTGTGTTTTCCGGTTACACGTCACAACCCTGTCGCTACCGTGGCGGTCGCGTGCAGCATCATCACCGGCACACTGTTTGAACGCTATGTCTGGATAGGCGGCATACACGGTACGGGAGATTATCCGGTGCTGGCGGCTATACTTGTCGGTGGTATTGTTGGTACAATCGCGTTTTATCTGGTTCGTGGGCAATTGGTGCGCACCCAGCTAATTCGGAGCAAGTGGTAAATGATGAGATTGTATTCGGGGACTACCTGTCCCTACAGCCACCGTTGTCGTATCGTGCTGTTTGAAAAAGGAATGGATTTCGAAGTAATTGATGTGGATTTGCAAAACAAGTCCGAAGATGTTGCCGCGATTAATCCATACAACAATGTGCCGGTGTTGGTTGAGCGTGACTTGATTTTATATGAAGCGAACATCATCAATGAATATATTGATGAACGCTTCCCGCATCCTCAGTTGATGCCGCCTGATCCGGTGTTGCGTGGTCGCACGCGTTTGTTTTTGCATCGTTTCGAGCAGGAGTTGTACGCGCATATTGACGCAATTGAGCAAGGTGTACCCAAAACGGCGGACAAAGCGAGAGGCATCATTCGCGACAATCTCACACAGTTGTCGCAGATACTCACCAAACAAAAATTTCTGTTGGGTGATGAGTTCTCAATGTTAGATGTGGCGATGGCTCCGTTGTTGTGGCGTTTAGACAAATACGGTATCCAGATGAGCAAAGATGCCGCTCCGATGATGAAATACGCGGAACGCATTTTCTCACGCCAGGGTTTCATCGACGCGTTGACTTCCCCAGAAAGAGCGATGCGTAAGTGAGTGAGCTGTCCACCCGCCCTTATCTGATCCGTGCGATCTACGAATGGTGTGTGGATAGCGCGTTGACACCCTATATTGCGGTGCGTATCGACGAGCAAACCGAAGTGCCGATGGCTTATGCTAAAGACGGTGAAATCACTTTGAGTTTGAGTGCGAATGCGGTGCGCAACTTGGAAATGGGCAATGAGTTCATCACTTGCTCGGGACGGTTTGGCGGAATTCCCTTCAACCTCATCATCCCGGTCGGTGCGGTAATCGGCATTTTTTCCAAAGAAAACGGGCAAGGTTTGATGTTCCAAGCGGAAGATACCCCCCCGCCCAAGCCGCCCGACAATAAACCGGCTGCGCACAAACCGGTACTGAAGATTGTGAAATGAAAAAAGCCGCAGAGTCTGCGGCTTTTTTGCTTGTTGCGCGAGGCTTAGTTGCTCAGAGCCAGATGCATTTTACTCAACGCCTTTTGCTCAATCTGGCGTATGCGTTCTGCCGACACGTTAAACTCGGCGGCCAGTTCATGCAAAGTTGATGCATCATCTTCACGCAACCAACGCGCCTCGACGATACGGCGACTGCGTTCATCCAAACTTGCTAGCGCGTTCGACAGTCCGGCCGATTGAAGTTGTTCGCGCTGGTTAGTCTCCAAAATCTGCGAGGGTTCGTGATCGGCAGTGTCAGCCAGATATTGAATAGGCGAGTATGCGTCTTCATCGTCGGTGCCTCCCGATTCCAAAGCCAATTCATGTCCGGCGAAACGCGCCTCCATATCCAGCACATCGTGTTCCGAAACATTAAGTTGCTGTGCAATTTCGGTGACTTGTTGTGGCTTGAGCGGTTCCAATCCCTGCTTCATGCTGCGCAGATTAAAGAACAGTTTGCGTTGTGATTTGGTTGTGGCGATTTTCACCATGCGCCAGTTGCGCACCACGAATTCGTGTATCTCGGCGCGTATCCAATGCAAGGCGAACGATACCAAGCGCACGCCGCGCTCCGGGTCATAACGCTTCACAGCTTTCATCAAGCCGATGTTGCCTTCTTGTATCAAATCCGCCTGCGGCAAACCATAGCCGGCATAGCCGCGCGCCACGCTGACGACTACACGCAAGTGCGACACGATTAACTGACGCGCTGCATCCAAGTCGTTGTTGATTTTTAAGCGCGTCGCCAGCGTGTGTTCCTCATCGGCAGTGAGTATGGGAAAACGATTCACCGCCTGGACATAGCTCTCCAAGCTGCCTAGAGCAGAAGGCATGGGCAAGTTCATAGTGTTGGTGTTCATGTTCAAATCTCCTTGTGCCTATATTAGCACTCGTTGGCTTCGAGTGCCAAACACAAATTTAGTTCGATGCGGAATGGCTAGAGCAGACTAATGGGGTTCAATTTGTGAGAGATGTCTGGCCACGGACAGCCACGCGCCCAGCCAGCCCAGATAGAGCGAGAATAACAACAGGGACAGCGTGTCGTTCAAATCCAGTGTGTGCAGGGAGAATTGGCTGGCATAAAGCTCCGACAAGGCAGCTAGAGGGCGGTTTAACAGCATGCAAGCTAGTGTGATGATAAGGTAGGCCGTTAAGCCACCCAGCAGGCCTTGCAGTCCGCCAAAATACAAAAACGGGCGGCGGATGAATCCATTGGACGCACCTATGAGTTTGGCAACTTCAATCTCGTCGCGCTGGGTGAGAATTTGCAAGCGTATGGTATTAAAGGTGACGGCTATCAAGGCCAGACTCAGCAGGCTGGCGAGTATCAGCAGCGCGAGTCGCGCAAATCTGAGCAAGGCTTCCAGCTTGTATGCCCAAGCCGAATCAAGTTGTGCCTGCTCGATTTTGGGTAGATTGGCGATTTCAGTGCGCAACACTTCTATGGTTTGCGCGCTGCTGGGTTTGGGGTGTACGACAAAGGCATCGGGCAGCGGATTTTTATCCAGACTGCCAATCACATCGGACAGTCCAGTGCTTTGCTTGAGTTGCTGTAAAGCCTGATCACGCGGCACGAATTCGATGTGATCTATGCCGGGATGTTGGTTAAATTGTTTGCGTAGCTTTTCGATGTCGTCGGCTTTTGCGTCCATACTCAGAAACACGCTAATCTGAGGTGTGCCGGATAATTGCTGCACCAACCCTTGCGCGTTTTGCAGCAGCACATACATGCCGGCGGGCAAACTCAGTGCGATGCCGATGACGAGGATATTCATTAAGCCGGCGAGTGGTGGATTGAAGATGCGGCGCAAGGTGCTGCGCATCACGCTCAAGTGCTGGGCGAGAAAATTTTTCATGCGGGTGTGGTCATCAACGTGGCGGTTTGCAACGCGCCTTGTTTGAGGTTTAGCACGCGGATTTTTTCATCTTGCAATACGCTGGTGTCGTGCGTGGAAATCAGCAAAGTCACACCGACTTGATGAAAGGATTTGAATATCGCCATGATGTCTTGTGCGTAGTCCGCATCGAGATTGCCGTTGGGTTCATCGGCCAGCAAAATGGTGGGGCGATTGACGATGGCGCGGGCAATGCACAAGCGTTGTTGCTCGCCACCAGACAGCGCGATGGGCTCGGCTTTTTCGCGTTTCAGCAAACCCACTTTGTCCAATGCGGCGCGCACTCGTTGCGCACTTTCTTTGTGATCAAAGCCGCAAATTTGCAAAGGCAGCATGACATTCTCGAACACATTGCGGTCGAACAAAAGTTTATGGTCTTGAAAAATGATGCCGAGGTTGCGGCGCAAAAAAGGCAAGGCACTGGCTTTGAGTACGCCGACATTTTGATTGTTGACCAGCACACTGCCGGAGTTGGGGCGTTCTATTCCGGCTATCAATTTGAGCAGTGTGCTTTTACCCGCGCCGGAATGCCCGGTGAGAAAAACCATTTCACCTGTGGCAATTTCAAAACTCACATTGCGCAATGCCTCGTAGCCGCCGGGATAACGCTTGTGCACATTGCTAAAGGAAATCATGCATCCAAGCCCAGCAACGCGCTGACGAAATCTTGCGCGTCGAAAGGGCGCAAGTCATCCAGCGTTTCGCCCACGCCGATGAAGCGCACCGGTATCGGATGCGCTTTGGCAATGGCGGCAATCACGCCACCTTTAGCCGTGCCGTCGAGTTTGGTTAGGATTAATCCGGTCACGCCCAGCGCGGCATCGAAGGCTTTGACTTGGCTGAGTGCGTTTTGTCCGGTGTTGGCATCCAGCACCAGCAACACTTCATGCGGCGCGTCGGGGATGACTTTGGCGATGACGCGTTTGACCTTTTTGATTTCTTCCATTAAGTTCAATTGCGTGGTCAAACGCCCTGCCGTGTCTGCCAGCACCACATCAATTTTGCGCGCTTGCGCCGCGTGGATCGCATCAAACATCACTGCTGCCGCATCGCCGCTTTGTTGCGCAATCACCGCGACATTGTTACGTTCGCCCCAAGTGATCAATTGCTCGCGTGCCGCCGCGCGAAACGTGTCGCCCGCCGCCAGTAAAACCGACAAACCTTGACCTTGCAAATATTTCGCCAATTTGCCAATGGAAGTCGTTTTGCCCGCACCGTTCACGCCCACCATCATAATCACGTAAGGTTTATGATTACTGGCTTGCAGCGGTTGCGCCAGCGGTTGCAATAATTTGTGAAAACACGTTGCGAGAGCTTGTTTGAGTTCGGCGGCTTCGGTGAGTTGGTGTTCCTTGACCATGCGGCGCAAATCGGCAAGCAGGGCGCGCGTCGCGTCCATGCCGACATCGGCGGTGATGAGCAAGGTTTCTAATTCCTCGTATAGCTCGTCGTCAATCTTGCCGCCGCGACCAAACAACTCGCCGAACTGGCTGCCGGTGCGTGCCAAGCCCGCTTTCAAGCGCGCTATCCAGCTAGTCTTGGCCGGCATGTCGGGAGTGGGGGTTTTTTTGAGAAAACTAAACATCAAATTAGGCTGGGTTGCGCAGAAAAATATCGGATAATGCCGACCTGCATTTTATGCTGATTACACTTGTTAGGGCTAGGACTATGAAAAAACATTTGCTTGTTTTGGGTTTCTTGTTGTGCGCCGCGCCGCTGGCGCAGGCCAAGATATACGAACATACTTTGTCCAACGGGCTGAAAGTCGTGGTCGATGAGGATCATCGCGCACCGGTAGTCGTGCAACAGATTTGGTACAAGGCGGGCAGCATAGACGAAATCAACGGCAAAACCGGTATCGCGCATGTGCTGGAACACATGATGTTCAAAGGCACGCACGCCGTGCCGGTGGGCGAATTTTCCAAGCGCATCGCGGCGGCGGGCGGACGTGAAAATGCGTTTACCAGCAGCGATTACACCGCGTATTTTCAGCAATTGCATAAATCCAAATTGCCGTTGGCGATGCAATTGGAAGCCGACCGTATGCATAACTTAAATTTATCCGCCGCCGAATTTGCCAAAGAAATAAAAGTCATTATGGAAGAGCGTCGCTGGCGCACGGACGACGACGCGCACGCGCTGTTGCAGGAAAAAATGATGGCGGAGATTTATCAGGAACATCCTTATCATCATCCGGTGATAGGCTGGATGAACGATCTCGAAGCCACCAATGTGAACGATGCGCAAGTCTGGTATCAGCGTTGGTACGCGCCCAACAATGCCACACTGGTGATTGCGGGTGATGTCGATGCGCAACAAGTTTTTGCGCTGGCGCAACGCTATTACGGCAAGATACCCAAGCGCGTGTTGCCGGTGCGCCGCCATTACAGCGAGCCGCCGCAAGTCGGCATCAAACGCATGGTGGTGAAAGCACCCGCCGAGCTGCCTTTGCTGGTGATGAGCTATCAGGCACCGTCCATTGTCGACCCAGCGAAAGACAGTCAACCTTACGCGCTGGAAGTATTGGCGGGCATCTTGAATGGCAACGATTCCGCGCGTCTGAATAAACATTTGGTGCGTGAACAACAGCTCGCCAGCGAGGTCGGCGCGGGTTATGACTCGACTTCGCGCGGCCCGGCATTATTTACGTTGGAAGCCACGCCCAGTACCGGCAAAACGGTACAGGATGTGGAAACCGCGCTGCGCCACGAGATTGAAGTGTTGGTCAAAGATGGCGTGAGTGCGGAAGAGTTGCAGCGCGTCAAAGCGCAGGTCACGGCGGGCGAAGTCTATAAACGCGATTCAACTTTTTATCGCGCCATGCAAATCGGACAAATGGAAAGCATAGGTCTGGGTTATCAAGCGATACCGGTGATGCTGGAAAAAATCCAAGCGGTCACGGCGGAGCAAGTGCAGCAAGCTGCCAAGGATATTTTGCAAGATGACAGATTGACGGTCGCGGTGCTTGATCCGCAACCGCTATCCGGTAAACCCAAACATGCGGAAGGAAATTTTCATGCGCACTAATCTTTTCAAAATCGGCGCGTTGCTTGCGCTAACAGCATTGAGCAACGTGGCGTTTGCCACGCCCGCCATACAACATTGGCAAAGTGCCAGTGGCGCGAAAGTGATGTTTGTCGAAGATCACGACATTGCGATGGTTGATGTGGCGGTCAGTGTGCCGGGCGGCAGTAGTTTTGACGCGGCGAATAAATCCGGCGTGGCAGGGCTAACGCATCACTTGCTGGACATGGGTTCGCAGGGTTTGAGCGAGGATGATGTCTCGCGCGGCATGGCAGATTTAGGCGCGCAATTGGGCGGCAGTTTCGATCAGGATAGAGCCAGCATCGCGTTGCGCACCTTGAGTGAAACCGCCGTGCGCGATAAGGCTTTGGACATGATGGCGCGCGTGTTGCAACATCCCATTTACTCGCCAGAAATTTTGGCGCGCGAAAAAACGCGCATCATTGCGGGCTTGAAAGAAGCCGAAACCAAACCGGAAAGCATCGCCGATAAAGCGTTCCAAAAAGCCGTGTTTGGAGCGCATCCCTACGCGCTGCCAGTGTCCGGCGAAATTGCCAGCGTAAACGCGACCACGGTGCAGGATTTGCAAAACTTTTACCAAACACATTAC